>CAZCSY010000052.1:0-10562 GCA_964501505.1 uncultured Planctomycetia bacterium | reverse complement strand
TCTACGAGAAGCTCGCCGGCATGACGGGCACGGCCTTCACCGAGGCCAACGAGTTCAAGCAGATCTACAAGCTCGACGTCGTCGTCATCCCCACGAACCGCCTCCTGCGCCGCACCAACCACGCCGACTGCATCTTTAAGAACGTCGCCGGCAAGTTCAAGGCCGTCGTCCAGGACATCAAGGAGAGCCACGCCCGGGGCCGGCCGCTCCTCGTCGGGACGATCTCCATCGAGAAGTCCGAGATGCTCAGCGAGATGCTCAAGCGTGAAGGCGTGCCGCATAACGTCTTGAACGCCAAGTACCACGAGATGGAGGCGCACATCGTGGCCCAGGCCGGCCGTTACAAGGCCGTGACCATCGCCACCAACATGGCGGGCCGCGGCACCGACATCGTTCTGGGCGGCAATCCCGAATACATGGCGAGGCAATTGCTGGTCGCGCAGAAGGTCGACCCGCATGCCCCCGAGTACAAGGCCGAATACGACAAGGTGCTGGTGCGCCTCAAGGAGCAGGCCCAAGAGGAGCATGATAAGGTCGTGGCCGCCGGCGGCCTGCACGTCATCGGCACCGAGCGCCACGAGGCGCGGCGCATCGATAATCAGCTCAGGGGGCGCAGCGGCCGTCAGGGCGATCCGGGCAGCTCGCGGTTTTACGTCTCGCTTGGCGACGATCTTATGCGGCTCTTCGGGTCGGAGCGCATGGTGACGATGATGGACCGTTTCGGCCTCGAGGACGACATGGTCATCGAGCACCCCTGGATCAGCGGCCAGATCGAGCGGGCCCAGCGCCGCGTCGAGGAATACAACTTCGAAATCCGCAAGCACCTCTTGGAATACGACGATGTCATGAACAAGCAGCGTGAGATCATCTACGCCCAGCGGCGCACGATCCTGGAGGGTGATGATCTGAAAGGGTATCTTTTCGAGGTGCTGGCGGAGGTCACGGGGGAGGTCGTTGCCCGGTATTGTCCGCCCTCGCTGTCGGCCGAGGAGTGGAACTGGCTGGGATTGGAAGGGTGGGTCAGACAGCGGCTCGGTCCCCACCTTCCTTTCGATAAAGAGAAGTTGGGCATGATGAGCCACGACGAGGTACGTGCGGCGATCGAGGGCGGCGCCCGCAGTTTTTATGAGACTAAGGAGGCGTCCCTGGGCAGCGAGCACGCCCGCCACCTCGAGCGCATGGTGATGCTCCACGTCATCGACAGCCGCTGGAAGGATCACCTCTACGCGATGGACAGCCTGAAAGAAGGGATCCGCCTGCGCGCCTACGGCGGCCGCGACCCCCTCGTCGAGTACCAGCGTGAGGCCTACGATATGTTCGCGGACATGATGGCACGCATCAAGGAAGAGGCGCTGGAGCTTCTCTTCCGCGTCCAGATCGTCGAGAGGGGGCCGGTGAAGAGCGTCTTCGGCTCGGTGCCGCAGCATGACGAGCATAAGGAGTTTTCGGGGCTGTCCCGCGAGGCGGCGGCGGCGCGGCGCCAGCAGCAGACGACCGTCGCCGGCGACCGCAGGGAATCCCTGGGGGGCGCGCGACCCTGCCCCGCGCCGCAAGAGGAGTCGCCGCGGCCCGCGCCCGTGCGCCACGACGGCCCCAAGGTCGGCCGCAACGACCCGTGCCCCTGCGGCAGCGGGAAGAAGTACAAGAAGTGCTGCGGCAGATAAAAAAAGAAGGCATCGCGTGGCAGGGCTTCACGATCATGCTCGCCTCAAGGGTGCCCGTCGTCGCACAGCTGAGCGCGATCCCTGTGAAGGAGCTGATACGCTTGCGCAAGCAGGCCTTCAGGGAGTTTTATCTCAGGCCGCGATGTATCCTGAATCTCCTGTGCAGGTGCAACGTCATCCTGATCCTGAACCTTTATCTCTATATCGAAGGGGCGGGAATGCTCCTGCGTTACCAACTGAGGAAGTTCAAGCTGATCCCCCAGCATTGAGGGTGATACAGGATCTATGTTCAAACGATTGAGACTTATTCGGACGCATCCGGTTTTGCTGGCGACGGCGAGCGCCGTCTTGCTGCGCCTGGCGTATCCGCCCTTCGACGTCTGGGCGTGCGCGTGGTTCGCCCTCGTGCCCCTCTTTGCGGCCGTGAACGGGCAGAAAGAGCGCGGGGCCTTTCTCGCCGCGTTCCTCGCCGGCTCTCTCTTTTTCGGCCTGACCCTCTACTGGGTCGTCCACGTCACCATCCCCGGCACCGTCGTCCTGTCGTTGTATTGCGGACTTTACATCGGCCTCTTCGGTGTGGCATTTCGTTTCGCGCGTGCGCGTTTCGGCTGGGCGGGCCGGTGCGTAGGGGCGGCATCGTTCTGGGTCTGCCTCGAGTATCTGCGCGCCCACGTCATGACCGGTTTTCCGTGGGCTCTTCTGGCGCACACGCAGACCTCCTATCCGGGGGCGATTCAGATCGCGGACACGATCGGCGCCTACGGCGTTTCCTTCCTGCTTGTCTTCGTGAACACGGCGATCTTCGAGGAGTTGACGGCGCGCGGCCTCTCGAAAGCGCTTCGTCTGCGCCGCGCCGGCGTGGTCGCCGCGGTCGTTGCGGCGTGGCTGGGTTACGGCGCCTGGCGCCTGGACCAGGACCCGCGCCTTGCCTCGCCTCTCAAGGTTGCTCTCGTCCAGGCGGATATCGCCCAGGAGATCAAGTGGGTCTCCCGCTTCTCGGAGAGTATCTTCGACAAGTACGTCCTTTTGACGGAGATCGTCGAGCTCCGGGACGATCCCGACGTGATCATCTGGCCCGAGACGTCGTTTCCGGATTACCTCGAGGCGGGCGTGAATGACGCTCCGCTTTCGTATCTGGCCCGGAAGATCGGGCGGCCCCTGTTCGTCGGGGCCATCCGGCTGGACGGCTTCGATTACTTCAACAGCGCGCTTCTGTATGTTCCTTCTGGAAGGTTGGCTGGCCTTTATGATAAACTGCACCTGGTACCCTTCGGGGAGTATCTGCCCGGCCGTAAGCAGTTGCCGTTTTTAGCGAATCTCGTCCCGATCGAGGACTTTACGCCGGGCAGGGCCCATACGATCTTTTCCTTGTGGGGTGAACGCTGTCCCGCGATAAAGGCGGCCGTCCTCATTTGCTTTGAGGATATCTTTCCGGAGTTGGCGGCGGCCTTCGTGCGGGAGGGGGCGGATTTCCTGATCAACATGACCAACGACGGCTGGTTCAAGGATACCGCGAGTCCCTATCAGCACTTTCAGGCGTCCGTCTTTCGCGCGGTCGAAAACCGCGTCTATGTGGTGCGGGCCGCCAATACCGGGATCTCCTGCATCATCGACGACGCCGGCCGGCTGGTCGCGCGCGCCGAGGATGCTTCGGGCAAGCCGACCTTCGTGACGGCAACGACGGCGGGCGTGGTGTATAAGACGGGTCGCCGGGCGCCGTACACGTATTTCGGCGAGCTCTTCATAGGCTTTGTCCTTCTGGTGAATCTGGCGGGGTTGCTGTGGGGTATTCGTCGCAAGAGAAAGGGTAGCGGATGAAGAGGCGTCTTCGGATGGGGCTGGCGATCGTCCTGTGCGCCGCCTTTCTGGGGCAGGCGCTGGCCCGTGCGGCGGTGGGCGAGGAGCGGCGCGCCTTGAGCCTGCATTATTACCGCGGCATCGTGTACTTTGAGGCGGGTCGCTACGACAGCGCCCTGACGGAGTTCCGCAGCGTCGCGGAGATCGACCCGCACTATAAGTTTGTCCAGCGGTATCTCGGCAAGACGATGGAGATATTGCAGGCGCATCGGGCCGAGGTCCTCGGTATCGGCGAGAGAGAGGTGAAAGACGCGGGCACGGATCTGTATTTCGTGGGCAAGTCCTTCTTCGAGAAGGGGGACTACCGGCGCGCGGCCGAGGCCTTTAAGGCGGTCCTGGCCAAGAACCCCGGGGACAGGTTCGCCGCGTATTATGTGCGGCTCTGCGAAGAGGCCCTGGGCGGAAAGATCGAGACGGTCATCGAAACGGCCGGGGAGCCCTACACGGTCGATGAGACCGCTGTCCTGGAGCGTTCCATCGCCTACATGAAAGATGATATTGAAGAACAGAAGGAACAGATGACTTTTTATGAAACAAAGGCCGAGCGGCGCGTGCAACGCGACGAGATGATCCGTAAGAAGGAGAAGGAGCTCGAGCGCCAGGAGGCGTTGCTCGAAGAAGAGAAAGAAGATTACCTGGCCCGGCTGCGTCTGTCCAAGAAGGCCGAGCGCATCGGCAAAGAGACCGAAAAGTGGCGCTCCATGCGTGAGCGCCTGGAGTCCAAGGAGCCCGGGGTGCCGGCGGATCTGACGGAGTACCCCCTCTTCATCAATCGGGCCGAGCAGTACTACGCGCGGATGGAAGAGGCGCTGCGGGCCAGCCGCTGGCATTCGGCGGGCCTCAATGCCATCAGCGCCGCCGTCACGTATTGCGATGCCGTCCTCATTTATCATCATGGCGTCAGGAGCGCGCACCCGGTCCACGGCAATCTCATGCGCCTGTTGAAAGATAAGATTCGGCGTGCCGATGCGGCGGAGTACCTGGAGCACCTGTGGGACATCTTGAGCCTTCAGATCCTCGTGCAGGACGAGGGGCGGCCGATCAGGCGCTCCGAGGCGCTCTTCCTGGCCGACAAGGCCAAAAAAGTCGTGACATGGTGCCAGACACTCCTGCCTTAGCGGGGGCTTATCTGTCGAGAGAAACGAGGAGTCAGACATGAACATGAAGATGCTATGCGCAGGGTTGGTCCTGTGTTTGTTTCTCACCGCACCGGGAGCGGCAGGGGCGGCGGATCCCGTGGCCATCGAGGTCCACTACCAGAGCGGGGTGAAGTACTTTAAGCGTGGGCTCTATGACAGGGCGATCCAGGAGTTCGAGAAGACGCTGGAGATGGACCCGCAGCACGAGGAGGCCCGCGCGTATCTGGTCCAGGTGCGCGAACTGCAGAAGACCTACCGGCCGGCCGAGGCGCGGGCGAGCGAGAAGGCCGAGATCAAGAAACTTTACAAAGAGGGCCGGCGCCTGTACCGGGCACAGGAGTATGAAAAGGCGATCGATGTCTTCAATAAGATTCTTTCCTTGAAGCCCATCGATGACTTTGCTTCGTATTATCGGGAGCGCAGTGAGGTTCTTCTCGCGGCAAAGATAGCACGGGAAAAGAAGATGGAGGAACGCCAGACGCGCCTTGAGGAAAAGAAGAGGAGTCGGGCCGCACGTCGCAAGAAGAGAGAGATTCCGCCGTCCGCGAAAAAGGAGGCGGTCTCGGCCGTCGCGGCGGCGCTGGATAATGCCGGGAGTGCCGTTTTGGCGCGCGAACGAAGAGACGAGGAAAAGCTGGGGCTCAAGGAAGAGAAACGGACCGAGGCCAGGCAGCGCCGCGAGGCAAAGCTGCAGGCAAAAGAAGAACAGCGTCAGGAAAAACGGCGCATCAAGGAAGACAGGCGCGCCGAGGCCCAGCGGCGCCGCGAGGTGAAAGAGAAGGCCAAAGAGGAGAAGCGGCAGGAAAAGCTCGCCCGGCGCAAGGGCAGACAAAGAGTGCGTCAGGAGGCTGTCGCGACCGCCGAAGGGCAGCGCGAACAAGCCGGAGAGAGCATCCGCGATAAACGCGAGGCGCGCAAGAATCTGCGCGAAGACCGCCGCCAGACCAAAGAGCGCTTCCTGGAAGGCGTCAAGGCGTACGGCCGCAAGGAGTATAAAACGGCGATCGCCGCTTTTAAGGATGTCATCAAGGCCGAAAAGAAGTCGGGCGTCCTCTACACGCGTTCGGCGACGCGCCTGCTCGATAAGGCGCGCAAGAGACTTGAAGGAATAGGTAAAGACCTTACAATCTAGCGGCGCGTTGAGGTGCGGGATGGAACACAAGATCACCATCGTCAGGATCAAGAAACCCGAACATGTCAATATCGTCATCGGTCAGGCACACTTCATCAAGACCGTCGAGGACCTCTACGAGGCGTGCGTGACGGCGGTCCCCGGCATCAAGTGCGGCATCGCCTTTTGCGAGGCGTCGGGCGCCTGCAAGGTGCGCTGTGAGGGGACGGATGAGGGATTGAAGAAGCTGGCGGCAGAGCAGGCGCTGGCCGTCGCTGCCGGCCACACCTTCTATATCGTGCTGGACGGCGCCTTCCCGGTCAATATCCTCAACGCGGTCAAGGGGGTTCCCGAGGTCTGCCGCATCTTTTGTGCGACGTCCAATCCCTTAGAGGTGGTTGTCGGCGAGACGTCCTCGGGCCGCGGGATCCTCGGGGTCATCGACGGCGCGAGCCCCCAGGGCGTCGAGGAGGCCGCGGACATCCAGTGGCGCAAAGATCTGCTGCGCAAGATCGGATATAAACGCTGAGCCCATGAGAAAGAAGGATTTTGTTCGTAAGCTGAGCTACGGCATGGGACGTTTCGCGATTGGTCTGTGCGACGCAGCGGCCCGCATCGTGCCGCTGTCTTTCCTCTACGCCTTCGCGCGCACCATGGCCTTTTTCGGTTACCGGCTGGCGCGCCGGCAGCGGGGTATCGCCCTGGAGAGTCTCGCCATGGCCTTCGGCGACGAGAAGGCGCCCGAGGAGATACGCGCCATCGCCAAGGAGTGTTTTTATTCCATGGCCGGCACGGCCTTCGAGTTCTTTATGTTTATGAAGCACCCGGAGCGCATCCATAGGTTCGTTACGATCGAGGGCCTCGAGAATCTGGATAAGGCCCTGGCGGCCGGCCGCGGGGTCGTGGCCGTGAGCGCGCACTTCGGGAGTTTTCCCCTCCTTCTCTCGCGGCTGGCGCAGGAGGGCTACCGCGTCCATTCGATCCTGCGGCACATGCGCGATGAGAATCTGGATAGGCTTTTTGAGGAGAAACGTCTCCAGATGAACGTCGGCTCCGTGTACACCCAGCCGCGCCAGGAGTGCGTGAACAAGAGCCTGCGGGTCTTGCGTCAGAACGAGATCCTCTTCGTCCAACTGGACCAGAATTTCGGCACGGGCGGCATCTTCGTCGATTTTTTCGGGGTCAAGGCCGCCACCGCGACAGGACCGATCATCTTTTCCCTGCGCACGGGCGCGCCGCTGGTGCCGATGTTCATCCGCCGCGTCGAAGGGCCCCGACACCTTATCGAGATCCTGGCCCCCAGAGAAATAGACCAGACGCAAAACAGGGACGACGCGGTCTATGCCGTCGTCCAGGAGTTGACGAATATCATCGAGGGATATATCCGCAAGTATCCCCACGAATGGGGATGGATCCACAAGCGCTGGAAGGCCAGGCCGAAAGAGGATAGGCAGGTCGCGGTTACCGGTGCGTAATCGGGAGGGGTTATGGCCGTTAGTAAAAAGACGAAATCGGTTCTCAAGATGCTGATTGGATTGGGCGTGGTCGTCCTGGGGGTCATGAGCAGTATCGTGTTTCTCCCGGAGCTCAAGGAGGTCATGCTCGGATGCCTGGGGCCGGTGCTGATCCTGGTCGGCCTTGTCATGGTCGCCGTCGCGAAGGAATAGGGTGCCTGTTCACCCCGTATCACGGGAAGGCAAGCGATGGCGAGCCGGGGTCGTTTACAGGAAGGTGAGTGAGGGTAAACGAGGAGGAAAAGGTATGACATCGTTTTCTCAAGCGTTCGTCGTGACACAGGAGGCGTCGCTGGCGAAAAAGTTCGTCGCGGTCACCGGTTTTTCGGTGCTGCTGGTCCTGGCGTCGTTCGTGAAGATCCCGCTTTTCTTCACGCCCGTGCCGGTGACGCTCCAGACGCTCATCGTGCTCTTGGCCGGCGCTTGTCTCGGGCCGGTCTACGGCGTCCTGAGCGTGGGGTTTTATCTGGCCTGCGGACTTCTGGGTATGCCGCTTTTTGCCGGCAACGCGGCCGGTATCGCCTATCTGGCCGGCCCGACGGGGGGGTATCTCTTGGGTTTTCTCCTCGCCGCCGTGTGCGTGGGGGGCTTGCGTCGCGCCGTGCCGCGTCCGGCCTTCTGGTTGAACTATCTCATCATGCTCGCCGGTATCGGCGTCATCTACGCGTGCGGGGGCCTGTGGCTTTCCGTCGGTTACGGGTGGAGCGTGAAGCAGGTCGTGTTGCTGGGTCTGTGGCCTTTTGTCGGTCTTGATCTCGTCAAGGCCTTCATGGCGGCCGTCATCAGCCGATAAGAACAAGGGCGCTGGCGCGATGAATAAGGGGCGCCGTTGAACGCGCCCCGCCAAGAGGTGGGACGGGGCCGGTGCCGCGCAAGCGGCCACGTCCTACCTTGCGCGCCGAGCAGCAGAGCCGCCGGCGCACAAGCGGCCGCAGCAAACTTTAGTGGCGAGAGTAGGGGAGGGGCCATGAAGATCGGTGAGATCATGACGAAAGATGTGATGATACTGTCGCCGGAGATGACGGCGGCGGAGGCGATCCGCGTGCTCCTGGACCGAAGGATCAGCGGTCTGCCTGTCGCCGATGCCTCCGGTAAACTTGTCGGGATCTTCACGGAGAAGGACCTGCTTAAGGCCGTCCTGCCCAGTTATGTGTCCAAAGTCGGCCGCTTCATCTATGAAAACAACCCTCAGACCATCAAGAATAAAATCACCAAACTCGTCCATCTCAAGATCGCGGACCTGATGCGCAAGGATGTGGTGAAGGTCGGCCCCGAGACAGCGGTCAGCGAGGTGGCGCACATCATGCTTACCCAGAATGTCCGTCGCGTTCCGGTGGTGGACCCGCACGGTCTGATTTTGGGTATCGCCGCCCGCTCGGACGTCCTGGGCAGTCTGCTCAAATAACGGCGCGTGTCGTTCTGATGGACAAGACAATCCTTAAAGTGACCCTGCGGACGTGCGTGTCGCTCCTGGCAGGCTTTGCTTCCCGGGCGGAGGGCCTCAGCTTCCACCCGTCGGTCTCGATCGGCATCCTGGAAAAAGAGAAACACGTGCGTATCCGCTTCCGGGACTGGATCGGCATCGGGCTTGTCGTGGGGCTGGCGACGACAGCCACATGGATCCTCATGACGTTATTCTTGTTGTATTATCGGAGTTAGCTGGACACAAAGGCGGATCAGGGGAGGTTGGGGTCGGGAAACGATGAGAGGCCTTGTCACGAAATTTGTCATGATATTCGTCCTGGCGGTGTCCAGCGCCTTGCTGGGGGCCAGGATCGGCCTGGACAGGCATCAGGCGCTGGCGGTCGCCATCTTCGTCGCGTCGATCAGCGGGACGCTCTTCTTTTGGGAGTTCCGCCTGAGCTTCGCCTTTCTGGGCACGTGCGTCCTCATCCTCACGAACACGATTTCGCTGGAGCGTCTGATCACGTATGCTTCCCTGGACGTCATCCTGTTTCTGGCGGGGATGATGATCGTCGTGGGCCTGCTGAAGTACGTTGGGTTCTTTGCGTGGATTGTGGAGCTCATTCTGCGGATGCGGCGCCTGACCGCGCGGCGCTTCGTGGTGGTGATCACGTTCGTCTCGGCGGTCCTCTCGGCGGCGACCGGGGAGGTCGTCTCCATCATTTTCATGGTCGCGGCGATCCTGGAGATCTGTGACTACTTCGAGACCGACCCGCTGCCGTATATTCTGATTTCGGTCTTTGCGACCAATATCGGCTCGGCGGCGACGGTCCTGGGCAATCCCATCGGGATCCTGATCGCCTCCAAGTCCGGCCTGACCTCGGAAGATTTTCTCCTGAAGGCCATGCCGCTGTCGGTCGTCTGCCTCGGGGTGATGCTGGGCGTCGTCCTCTTGTGGTACCGTAAGGTCTTTGATGCCTTTGACAAGAAGGTCAAGGAGTTGGGGACCAACGAGATCCTCATCCGTTTGATCTCCGTGCCGCTGGGTCGCGAGCTCAAGGCCGCGTTGGGGCTGATGGCGGCGACGATGCTCCTCATCACCCTAAGCCACCGTCTGGAGATCCTCTTGAGGCTCGAGAACAACGCCGTGCTGATGACCGTGCCGTTGGCGATGGCGGCCGTCGTTATGATCTGGAAGCGGCACCGGGCCCGCGAGTTCGTCGAAAAAGACGTCGAGTGGTGGTCCTTGCTTTTTTTCCTGATGCTCTTTGCCCAGGCAGGGACGCTCAAGTACACCGGCGCGACGGATGTCTTCGCCAAAGGGTTGATGGATATGGCGCACGGCAGCAGCGTCACCCTGATCGGCGTCATCCTATGGGTCGGCGCCATCGGGTCGAGCCTTATGGACAATGTCGTGATCGTCGTGGCGTTTATCCCCATCGTTAAGAGTTTTCACGCCCTGGGCGGGGCGATGGAGAGCTTCTGGTGGGCCTTGCTCTTCGGCGGGTGCCTGGGGGGCAACATCACGTTGATCGGCTCGACCGCCAACATCATCGCGGTGGGCGTGCTCGAAAAGGAAAAAGGGATCCGCGTCAATTTCTTCAACTGGCTTTTGATCGGCTCCATCGTGGGGGTCGCCACGACCGCCTGCGCCTGGGGGGCGTTGTGGCTGGCGCGTCATTGACCGGCGCCGCAGAGTAAGGGGGCACGTGGAATCTCGCTACCGGATCTTTTCACCTCGTCCTTGACGGGACAAGGTCCGGCATCTCGTTATCAGGATATTATTCCTTTACAGGAAGGTCAGAGCGGTTAAAGGAGGCAAGCTATGAGTCGCGAGAAAAAGAAGAGACCTTATTTTCTGACAGGGTTCCTT
>CAZCSY010000051.1:7923-10684 GCA_964501505.1 uncultured Planctomycetia bacterium | reverse complement strand
CCATATCCGAGCACGTCGCTGCCTGTGTCAAGGCGCGCAAGGCCCTGGTCATCGGCACGACGGCCTTGAGCGCCGAAGACCAGAAGGTCATCCGCGATGCGGCCAAGAAGATCCCCGTCGTCTCTTCACCCAACATGTCCATCGGCGTCAACGTGCTCTTTGGGCTGGTGGCGCAGGCCGCACGGCAGCTCCCCGAGGGGTATGCGGTGCGCCTGAGCGAGACCCACCACGTCCACAAGAAAGATGCGCCCTCGGGCACGGCCAAAAAACTGGCCGAGCTCATCAAGGCCCACCGGCCCCATGCCCAGGTCCCGATCGACTCGAAGCGCGAGGGAGAGGTGATCGGCGACCACGGCGTCGTCTTCCAGAGCCCTTGGGACACGATCACGCTGTGCCACAGCGCCAAGACACGTGATATCTTCGCCCTCGGCGCCCTGGAGGCGATGAAGTTCTGCGTTACGAAAAAAAGCGGTCTCTATGACATGGCCGATGTCCTGGGCACAAAAAGGTAAGGAAAGGGAGTCAGGATGCAGATAGCGATATCCAAAAGATTGGAGTCCCTGCCGCCGTATCTCTTCGCCGAGATCGATGCGGCCAAGCGCCGGGCCCGGCAGGAGGGGCGGCCCATCATCGACCTCGGCGTCGGCGACCCGGACATCCCCACGCCCCGTTTCATCATCGACGCCCTCTATGAGGCGGCGCAGGACCCGCACAACCACCGTTACGCCCTTGATCAAGGGATGCCGGTGCTGCGCCAGGCCATCGCAGCGTGGTATCAGAGACGCTTCAACGTCACGCTGGATCCGGAGAACGAGGTCCTGCCGCTGATCGGCTCCAAGGAGGGCATCGCGCACATCCCCGTGGCCTTTTTGAACAAGGGTGACGTCGCGCTGGTGCCGGACCCGTGTTACCCGCCGTACCGCAACGCGACGATCCTGGCCGACGGCAAGCCGCAGCTGATGCCCTTGCGCGCGAGCAACGGTTTTCTGCCTGACCTCGACGCCCTCTCCGACGCCGTGGCCAAAAAGGCGCGGCTCATGTTCCTGAACTACCCGAACAATCCCACAGCGGCCGTCGCCGAGCCCGCCTTTTTTGAGAAGGCCGTCGCCTTCGCGCAAAAGAACGACGTCATCATCTGCCACGATGCGGCGTACTCCGAGGTCGCCTTTGAGGGTTTCAGGCCTTCGAGCTTTCTTGAGGTCCCCGGCGCCAAAGAGGTCGGTGTCGAGTTCCACTCCGTCTCCAAGTCGTACAACATGACGGGCTGGCGCGCGGGCTGGGTGGCCGGATGCGCCCAGGTCATCGAGGCCCTGGCGCGTGTCAAGACGAACATCGACTCCGGCATCTTCCAGGCGGTCCAGCTGGCGGCCGTGGCCGCGCTCGAGCGCGGGGATGAGACGATCGCCCAGAACAACAAGGTCTATGAGGAGCGTTTGAACGTCTTCGTGGCGGGCCTGAACGGCATCGGCTGGAAGGTCGTCCAGCCCAAGGCGACCTTCTACGTCTGGGTCAAGAACCCCCGGAAGGCCAAGTCGTCGGTGGAGCTGGCCAAGCTCCTCCTGGAGCGCGCGAACATCGTCGCCACGCCCGGGGTGGGTTTCGGAAAGTACGGTGAGGGGTATATGCGCTTCGCCATGACGCTCGACAAGGACAAGCTCAAGGAGGCGGTGGAGCGCATGAAGGTCTATCTGGTCGATGTCATGTAGTGCGGTCATGCAAAAACAGCCGTCCACGGTCTATGTGGGCGTGGGTTCTAATAAAGGCGACAGGAGGCGTCATATCCGGCGGGCCCTGTGCCTCCTGCAGCAACAAGAGGGTATCCGCCTCGAGGCGGTCTCGCCGTTTTATGAGACGCGGCCCCAGGGCGGGCCGGCCGGACAGAGAAATTACTGGAACGGCGTCGTCCGGGTCCGGACGTCCTGGTCGAGCCCCCGCCTGCTGGGCATCCTGAAGAGGGTAGAGGCGCAGGTCGGTCGTAGGCCGGGGGTCCGCTGGGGCGACCGGGAAGTGGACCTGGATATCTTGGTGCGCGGGGCGCAGGTCCTCAGAAAGAAAGACCTGCGCATCCCCCATCCGCGCATGGTGCATCGGGTTTTTGTGCTGCGGCCGTTGGCAGAGCTGGCCCCGCGCCTGAGGCACCCCGTGACGGGAAAGAGCATGGCCGCGCACCTGCGCTGCCTCGCGGACCGTCGAGACATAAAAGACAAGAGGGTCGCCGACTTTTTGTGAAGACCATCACGCGTATCACTCCGCTTCAACGTTCCCTGCGCCGGCTCCGCGGGCAAGGCCGGCGTATCGGGTTCGTGCCCACGATGGGCGCCCTGCACGAAGGGCACCTCTCCCTGGTGCGCCGGGCCCGGCGCGAGAACGCCCTCGTCGTCGTCAGCATCTTCGTCAACCCCCTCCAGTTCGGTCCCAACGAAGACTTCCAGAAGTATCCCCGCGATCCCAAGAGGGATGCGCGCCGGCTCAAAGGGCTGTGCGACGTCCTTTTTCTGCCCAGCCCCAGGGCCTTTATCCCGAGAGACATCAAGACCAGCGTGACGGTCAAGGACCTGAGCGCGCCGCTGTGCGGTCGCTCGCGGCCGGGTCACTTCACGGGCGTCGCCACGATCGTCGCCAAATTATTGCTGGCCGTCGGACCTGACCGTTTGTACCTGGGGCAGAAGGATGCCCAGCAGGCCGCCGTCATCAAAAAGATGGTGCAGGACTTGAATTTCCCCGTTGAGCTGGTTGTTTGCCCCACAGTTCGCGAAGCGGA
>CAZCSY010000051.1:0-7913 GCA_964501505.1 uncultured Planctomycetia bacterium | reverse complement strand
GTGGTGTGTCCTATAGTAAGGGAAAAGGTCGGGCTTGCGATGAGCTCACGCAACGCCTATCTCAGCGCTCAAGAGCGGCGCCGGGCCGTCGTCTTGTATCAGGCCATCAAGTCCGCCGAGCGCATGGTGGCAAGGGGGACGAGGGAGACCGCCCCGATCATCCAGGCGCTGGAGGACCTGGTCCACCGCGTCCCGGAGACGCGCATCGATTACGTCGAGGTCGTCGACCCCAAGACGCTCGAGCCGGTCCGCACGATCGCGGGCCGTGCGCTGCTCGCCCTGGCGGTCGCCGTCGGCGACACCCGGCTGATCGACAATACCGTCCTGCGCGTGAGGTCTTAGCAACCGTTGGAAATAAAAGGGATGCTCTTTTTATGTTGAAGACGAGATCATTGCGGATAGGCATTGTCGGATGCGGGGCGATCGGCACGGCGGTGGCTGTGGGGTGCGCGCGGCGCTTTAAGGGCCGCGTGCGCGTGGTCGCTGTCAACGACATCGACGCTGCGAAGGCCGCGGCGCTCGCGAAGAAGGTCCCCGGCGGCCGCGTCAGGACGCTTGACCGCCTCATCGCCGTCAGCGACTTGGTCATCGAGGCGGCCTCGGCCCAGGTGAGCGCACGCGTCGCCCAAAAGGCCTTAGGACATGGGAAGGATGTTTTGGTGATGAGTGTCGGCGGGCTCCTGGGCCGGGCGGCCGCGTTAAGCCGGCTCGCCGGCAAGAAGGGCAGCCGCCTGTACGTGCCCAGTGGCGCCATCGCGGGCCTGGACGCCGTGCGCGCCTTCAGCTTCGTGCGCTGGAAGCGGCTCGTGCTGCGCACGCAAAAACCGCCGCGGGCCCTGGAGGGCGCGGATTATCTGGTCCGGCACCGCATCCGTTTATCGGGCCTGAGGCGTGCGCGCACCGTCTTTCGCGGGACGGCCTTTCAGGCGGTCCGGGCGTTCCCAAAGAACATCAACGTCGTGGCGGCGCTGGCCCTGGCCGCGGAGGGGCGCATCGTGCCGCGCGTCGAGATCGTGGCAGACCCGCGCCTCAAGAGGAACGTCCATACGATCCTGGCCGAGTCAGAGGGCGGACGCATCGAGATCCGCTGCGAGAACGTACCGAGCGCCGCGAATCCCAAGACGAGCCAGTTGGCGATCCTTTCGGCGCTGGCCGTCGTGCAGCGCCTGGTCAGACCGGTCTCCATCGGTAATTGAAGGCAAGGTAGCAGAAAATCCATCGAGGAAAGGGGGTGAGCACTGATGGCACAGAAGCTCGTGAAGGTCGGAGTGAAGAGACAGAAAGGGTATCTTTACTTCATCGATAAGCGCGGGGACGTCTCCTGCGCGAAGATGGCCCGCGGCAACAAGAAGGGCGGCAAGCCCAAGAAGGTTGCCAAGGTCGGCTTGAAGAAGAAGAAAGGGTACCTGTACTTCCTCGACAAGAAGGGCGACATCTCCTGCGCTAAGCTTGTCCGCGGCGGGAGGAGGAAAAAGAGAAGAAAGAGATAACCTCGCGTGTCAACGCCCCCGCCGCTTCGCTTGAGAATGAGGCCAAGCGGCGGGGGTCTCTCCATGAAAAAAGACCGACTCATCATCCGGGGTGCCAAAGAGCACAACCTCAAAGACATCCACCTGGAGATCCCTCATCGGCAGTTCGTGGTGGTGACGGGCCTCTCCGGGTCGGGCAAGTCTTCGCTCGTCTTCGATACGGTGCACGCCGAGGGGCAGCGCCGCTATGTGGAGAGCCTTTCGAGCTACGCCCGCCAGTTCCTGGAGCAGCTGCAGAAGCCCCACGTCGACGCGATCGAAGGGCTGTCGCCGACCATCGCGATCGAACAGCGCACGGCCGGCGGCAACCCCCGCTCGACCGTCGGTACCCAGACCGAGATCTACGATTACCTGAGGCTGCTCTTCGCGCGCATCGGCGTGCCGCACTGCCCGCGCTGCGGCCGCGCGGTCCGGCGTCAGAGCGCCCAGGAGATCGTCGGCCAGATTCTCGCGTGGCCGGCGGCAACGCGCGTGGAGATCCTGGCGCCGTATATCCAGGGGCGCAAGGGGGAGTACCGCAGGATCCTCGGGGAGCTGAAGAGACAGGGGTTCGCGCGCGCCCGCGTGGACGGTCGTGTCTTCGAGCTCGACGAGGAGGTACGCCTCGAGCGCTACAAGGTCCATCACATCGAGGCGGTCGTCGACCGTCTCCTGTTGGCCCGGGATGTCAAGCAGCGGCTGACCGATTCGGTCGAGACGGCCCTCAAGGCCGGCAAGGGTACCGTCATCGCGGCGCGGCCCCAAAAGGATGGTGGCTTCCAGGATAAGGTCTTTAGCGAGCGGTATGCCTGTGTCGCGTGCGGGATCAATATCGCCGAAGTGGAGCCGCGGGTCTTCTCCTTCAACTCGCCTTACGGCGCGTGCCCGGCCTGCAACGGCCTGGGCATGAAGATGGAGTTCGATCTGGATCTCATCATACCCGATAAGAAGAAGAGTATCCTTGAAGGGGCGCTGGAGCCGTGGAAAAAAGGCGGCAAGGGATATTTGTTGTATTACCGAAGCCTGTTGCGCGAGGTGTCCGGCCGTCTCGGCTTTGATCTGGGTACACCCTTTTATAAATTGAGCAAGGAGCACCGCCGGGCGATCCTGTATGGCTGCGATGAGGTCATCTGGGGCCGGCGCTTTGAAGGATTGGTCCCGCACCTCGAGCGCCTGTTCCGGCAGACGGACAGCCTGTTTCTAAAAGAAGAGATCGCGCGCTTCATGTCGCAGCTGCCGTGTCCCGCGTGCGGCGGGTCGCGTCTGAAAAAAGAGAGCCTCGCCGTCACGGTCCACGGCCGCTCCATCTGGGACGTCGTGCGCATGAGCATCACCGAGGCCCGCCGCTTTTTCCAAGATCTTCCCTTGAGCGGCGCCGAGCGCCTTATCGCCGCCCAGGCCCTCAAGGACGTGCGCGAAAAACTCGAATTCTGTCTGGACGTAGGCCTGGGTTATCTGACGCTCGACCGCAAGAGTCAGACCCTCTCGGGAGGCGAGTTCCAGCGGATCCGCCTGGCGACACAGGTGGGCTCGGGGCTCGTCGGTGTCCTGTATTGTCTGGACGAGCCGAGTATCGGCTTGCACGCGCGCGACAACGCCAAGCTCCTTTCGACCCTGGCGTCCCTGCGTGACATGGGTAACACGCTGCTCGTCGTGGAGCACGATGAGGCGACGATCCGTGCGGCCGACTATGTCGTGGACCTGGGGCCGGGCGCGGGCCGGCACGGCGGAGAGGTGCTCTATGCGGGCCCCACCAAAGGATTGTTGAAGGCCGGCCGTTCTCTGACAGCGCAATTTTTGAACCGAAAACAGACGATCCGGATGCCTCCCGTCCGTCGCGATTACCGGAGCAAAAAAAGCGTCCTCCTCCAGGGCGCGCGTACGCATAATCTCAAGGGGATCGACGTGCGTTTTCCGCTGGGGGTCTTCACGTGCGTCACCGGCGTCTCGGGGTCGGGAAAGTCCACGCTGGTGAACGAGACGTTGTATCCGGCTCTGCGTGCCCGTCTCGGCCGCGCCTCACGGCGCCACCTCTTGATCAAGGGCATCGCGGGTGTCGAGCACATCGACAAGGTGATCGAGGTGGACCAGGCGCCCATCGGCCGCACCCCCCGTTCCAATCCGGCCACGTACGTGGGCGCCTTCACCCATATCCGCAATATCTTCGCACGCCTGCCCGAGGCCCGCAGCCGTGGCTACAAGCCCGGCCGCTTCAGCTTCAACGTCAAGGGGGGCCGTTGCGAGGCCTGCGGGGGAGATGGGGTGAAGAAGATTGAGATGCACTTTTTGCCCGACGTCTATGTTCGGTGCGAGGTCTGCAAGGGCGAGCGCTATAATGAGGCCACCCTGCAGGTGACCTATAAGGGCAAGTCCATCGCCGACGTCCTGGATATGTCCGTGGATGAGGCGCTCAGACTTTTTGAAAATATCCCTGCCCTCAAGAACACCCTGCAGACGTTGTCGGACGTGGGCCTGGGCTATATCCAGCTCGGCCAGGCCGCCACGACCCTCTCGGGCGGGGAGGCCCAGCGCGTGAAGTTGTCCAGCGAGCTGTGCAAGCGCGCGACGGGCAAGACCTTCTATATTCTCGACGAGCCGACGACCGGCCTGCACTTTGCCGACGTCCAGAAGTTGCTTGACGTCCTGCAGCGGCTCGTGGACATGGGCAACGCCGTTCTGGTGGTGGAGCACAACCTGGACGTGGTCAAGTGCGCGGATTATTGCATCGACCTGGGGCCTGAGGGCGGCGATGACGGCGGCACGGTGGTCGCCTGCGGCAGCCCCGAAGAGATCGCGAAGAACAGGCGTTCCTACACGGGTCAATATCTGAAGCATCTGTTGAAATAGATGATGAGGGGCCGAATGGAAATACCTTTTCCAGGCAGACAATCAGAAGTTTTTCGGCAGCCGACGCCAAATTACTTCGTCTGACGGAAAAGGTATTTCCATTCGGCACGATCGATAAGGAACATCATGCACAGACGTCGAGGGATAATGATAGCGGTGTTGGTGGGTGCGCTCCTCGCGGGGCAGGCGGCAGCGCAGGAGCTCAACCGTAAACAGGAGGACGCGTTTTACGTGGCCGTCAAGGCCTACCAGGACGGGTTCTATGACGTGGCCATCACCTTGTTCGATCGCTTCGTCAAGACCTACGAGGACACCCAGAAGAAGCTGGAGGCGCTGGTCTACATCGGGCAGTGTTACTTTTCCCAGGAGAAGTATCTCAAGGCCCTGGGTCAGTTCGAGACACTCCTGGAGATGAAGGGGGCACAGGCGGTGCGCGACAAGGTCCTCTTCTGGCTGGGGGAGGTCTATAGCAAGGGCCGCGACTATCGCCGCGCGGAGGAACTGTACCGCGAACTGATCGAGAGTCACAAGGATTCTTCCTATTTTCTCTCCGCTCACTTTTCTTTAGCGCGGGCGTATCTCGCGGGAAAGAAGTATGAAGAGGCCATGGCCGTCTACCGGGACGTCCTGACGGGGTATGCCAAGACCTCGGCGGGCGAGGAGGCCGCTTTCGGCATCTGCGAGGTCCTGTATCGCAAGGGCGATTACGGCGCGCTGAAGGAAGAGCTGGGTCGGTTCCTTGAGAGCTACCCCGAGGCCCAAGAGTTGGACCGTGCCCTGTTTTATCTGGCCGAGGCCAGTTTCTATCTCGGGGATTTCGCCGGCGCCGTGAAGGCCTATAAGGCGTGCCTGGACCAGACGAACGCGGATGAGCTGCGCCAGCTTGCGCGCATCGGGCTGGGCTGGTCCCATTTGAAGGAGAAGAACTACGAGAAGGCCCGGGAGGTCTTTGCGGCCTACGAAGAGGACGCGCCGTTGTCCGTCGTGTTGGGCCGGGCGGTCATCTTCCTTGAAGAGGGGGTGCCGGACCAGGCCCTTTACCTTTATGACAAGGTCATCGCGGCTGACAAGCAGGGCGAGTTTTTGCCCCTCGCCTATTTCGGCCGGGCCGAAGCCCTGTATCATCTGTCCCGTTTTCAGGAGGCGATCGTCTCCTACAGGATCTCCCTGGACAAGCTCAAGAGTGTCTTCCGCGGTCTTGCCGATAACCGAGAGCTGCGCGATAAGATCTACTACGGTCTCGCCTGGTCGTATCTGAAGGTCGGCGACTTCTCTTCGGCGCAGGAGGCCTTCCAGAAGGTGGTGACGCTGACCAAGGACAAGATCTTCAAGCTGAGCGCCATGTGCCAGTTAGCCGACACCTACCTGGATGCCGGGGAATACGACAAGGCCATCACCGGTTACAGGAACTTCCTCGAGATTTACCCGGACAGCGTGTATAACGACTACATCCAATTTCAGCTCGGGGTGGCCTGGCTGCGGTCGGACGACACCGACGCCGCCATCCTCGCGTTCCGCAAACTCCTGGCCGACTATCCGTCTTCCAATCTCGTGGACGACGCGCGGTATTTCCTGAGCGTGACGTATTTCCAAAAGGGGTTGTTCGCGACGGCCCGCCAGGAACTCGAGGCGTTCGTGAAGAATTACAGGGATTCGCCCTTCAGGCCCCAGGCGCTTTTTTTGCTGGCCGAGTGCTGGATGAACGAAGGCGATTACAAGAAGGCCATCGAACACTATCAGTTGGTGCGCCAGCAGTTCCCTCAGGAGGCGGCGTTGCGCCAGAAGGCGGAGTATGAGATCGCGCACGCCACGTTTGAGATGGGGCAGATGCCTGAGGCGCAGCGCCTCTTTTTGGATTTTGTGACCCGTTACCCGGACTCGCCTTTTTCGCCGAATGTCCTCTTTTGGCTGGGACAGTCGCTCGCGGCCCAGGAGGATTATGCCGGCGCCCGCCGCGTCCTCGAACGGATGATTCGTAATTATCCCCATCACGAGGGCGTTGCGGACGCGTATCTGGGGATCGGCCGCGCGTACGCGGCTGAGAAGGCTTTTCCCATGGCCCTGCGCAGTTTCGAGAGCGTCTTGGAGAGCGCCCAAACGACCGAGGCGACGCGCGCGATGGCGTTTATGGCGATGGCGGATGCCTATCTTTCCCAGGGAGACAGGCAGCATGCCAAGGCATCCCTCAGGCAGGCCGCGGCGTTTTCCGGTCCGTGGGTCAAGACGGCCTATCTGAAGACGGCCCGTCTTCTGGCGCAGGACAAAGACCAGGACGGCGCGACCGAGGCACTGGAACAGGCCCGGGCCGCGATGGGCAGCATTCAGGACAGCGCCACCCTCTGGGAGATGGGGCAGGTCTATGAGGAGGTCGGTCGCTGGCAGGAGGCCGTGGAGGCGTATATGCAGGTCCACTACCTCTCGTCCGACGAGAAGGTTTCCGTAAAGGCCCTTTTGCGCGTGGCTCAGATCTATGAAAACCGTTCGGCGTACGAGGAGTTCAGAAAGATACTTGAAGAGATCGCGTCTCTGGATGTGCCCGAGGCGGCGTACGCCCGGGAGAAGTTGACGACGATGAAGGTCCAAGGGGGATCGGAGTGAAGCCATGATTAAGAAGATATTCGGGGCGGGGATGTGGTGCGCGGCGGTTCTCTTTGTGTCGTTCGTCCTGGTGAGGCGGACGCCTTTTTTTGAGCGCGGCGGCCCGATGCTCCTGCCGATATTCGTCTGTTCGTTTCTCGCATGGGGCCTCGTCTTCACGAAATTCTTTCAGATGGCGGCATGGCGCCAGGATGTCATGGCGCTCCTGAAGGGTATCTTTGACGGCATCGAACGCCAGCGCATCAAGGAGACGCTGGAGGCGACGCATAAGAAT
This sequence comes from uncultured Planctomycetia bacterium, assembly GCA_964501505.1. Classification (GTDB taxonomy): domain Bacteria; phylum Omnitrophota; class Gorgyraeia; order Velamenicoccales; family Velamenicoccaceae; genus CAZCSY01. The sequence continues at coordinate 686 of CAZCSY010000051.1, read as the reverse complement.
CCGACCCCCGTCGCCCGGATGCTGCACGCCGGTATCCTGAAATACGACCGTCGAAGAGAAGAGATCCGCGAGGCCCTGGAGGACGAATTTCTGCGCGAGGTCCCTGTCCTGGAGAGCCGTATGCATTCTCTGGAGACGCTGATTCAGGTCCTGCCTCTCCTGGGGTTGTTGGGAGGTCTGGCGGGGATGTTAAAGGTTTTGGAGGCGGTGGAGGCGAAGGCGTCCCACCAGGTGGCCGTCGGTTTCCCCGACCTGTTGGCCGGCGGCTGGGAGATGGTGCTGTGCGGGTTTGTGGCCCTGTTCTTTGCCCTGCCGCTCTTTTTGGCGTATCGCTTCCTGGTCGCGCGTATCGAACGGGAGAAGGCGATGCTGGAACAGACGGCTACCGTGTTCCTTGAAGATCTTATCGAACGGAGAGTCGGCACATGAGATTTTCGCGGCGTCGAGGTTCTGCCGGTATGCGTTTTTATCCGTTCCTTTGGGTTTTCGTTTACGGTGCGCTCCTCGGGATGGGAGGGGTGTTCCTGGTCTGCGGCATGGTGTCGCAGCCGGTCCTGTCCGCGGCCCTGCCTGATGTTTTTACGCAGGTTCCTGAGAGCGGGACGTGGCAGACGCTCTTTCTGGCAGAGAACGGTCGCCTGGCGTTGAATCGCGAAGAGGTCGGGCTCTCGGCGTTGGCCCAGGAG
>CAZCSY010000050.1:0-10692 GCA_964501505.1 uncultured Planctomycetia bacterium | reverse complement strand
ACTCGTCCATCTGGCCGAAGATCAAGACCGACTGCGGCAGGATCTCGCTGCGCAAAAACTCAAAATACAGCTCATTGCCCTCGCGGATGCGCTCACCGGCTCCGGTGAAGACGCACATCCACTTCTGCTTCTTGATGATGTTATGGATGATCTCAAGCGTCAGCAAGCTCTTGCCCAGGGCCGCGCCGCCGATGATGCCTGTCTTCGTGTTGCGCAACAGGGGGAAGAGCAGGTCGATCATCTTAATGCCCGTCTCGATAAACTCCGCCTCGTCCTTCTCGGCCTTTTCGATGACGACCTTCTCGCGCACCGCCGACTGCCATACCGAAAACCGCTCGTCGGCCTTGATCGGCCCCTTCTTGTCGATGGGCTTGCCCAACACGTTGACGACGCGGCCGAGCGCCGCGTCGCCTTGCGGGATGGAGAGCGGCTCGCGCGTGCGGCGCACGGACGCGTTGCGGCTCAGGCCAAAGGTCGGCGTCAGCGCGAAACAGCGCACCGTCCGCTCGTCCTTATATTCGACCGCCTCGAGGACGACCTCCTGCCCGTCGTACGTCTCGACCTGCAGGATCTCCTTGATCACGGGAACCGCCACGGCCTCCTCGAAGATGACGTCAACGACAGAGCCGTGCACGGCGATCACCTTTCCCGTCTCCACCGGTGCCTGTATTCCTTTAGCCATCGCCCCGCGACCCCCTTACCCCCGACCCAGCCGCACCCCCTTGAGGCGGCTGGCAAAAATTTCCCGGATATCCTTATCACTCTTCTGGTGGAGGTGTTTGAAAAAGCTAAAGAGCACGCGCCGGTTCATCTCCGTGATCTCCTGATAGCTGCCCTCCAGATGTACGATGCGCGCCGCATATTCGGCGAGCTTACTGTCCAGAAATATAGCGTACAATTGCTGCGTCAGCGTCGCGCGCACGAGAAAATCAACGGCCTGTGCCGGGCCGGGTTCGATAAAGACCTCCTCCTTTTTCCGGACCTGCCCCGGCACGAACCTCTTCTTTTGCTCCGGCGGCTGGAAGAGCTCTGGACACGGCAAGAGCTTCGTCACGAACGGTTCCTGGACGGTCAACGACAAAAACCGTGCGTGGACGATCAGGACCTTGCCGATCCGGCCGGTGAGGTACTTGCCGATCAAGAGATCCCGCACGGCCCCGGCGCGCTCGTACGAAATGTCGTCGCCCAGCGCCGGCAAAACCGTGAAGGCGCCGCTATACATCTCCGACAGGTGCCGCGCCCCGCGCTCGCCCATGACGATGATCTCGTCGGTCACGTTCGCCTGCTCGAAGGCCAGGCTCACGACGTTGGCGTTGAGGCTACCCAAGAACCCCTCGTCGGAGGTAATCACCAGGATCGCCTTGGGCAGCTGGACGCGCGACAACAGAAACGGATGCCGAAACTGGCCCACGCCCAGGACGCCCATGAACTCGTTGAGGCAGTTGTGGAAGGGCTCGAAACCCTTACGCCGACCCTGCATGATACGGAACTGCCGCGCCGTCGCGGCCTTGAGCACCTCCATCATCTCCAGCACCTCGTTGGCAAAGCGGAGATTGGTCCTGAATTGGTGGAGCGGTATCATGGCGATGCCTTCTGTAAGCAGCGTTCTGTTATCCCTGCCTTTCGGCATCCCGATGCTCCGGAAAGGCAGGGATGTAATTCGGCCGGATGAGTTACGTCGCCAAAGGCGACGTAACTCATGGCCTCATTACACTATCTTCTTCTCGCGGAAGAACTCCACGAACATCTTGTCGAGCTCTTCCCTCGCCTCGGCATCCAACTGTCTCTTTTCCCCCAGTTTCTTCAAGAGTCCCGGCCGCGTGATGCGCGCGTAATCCATGATCTCCCGGCAGAAAACCGCCATGCCCTCGGCGGAAAGGATCTCGAGGATCTTGCGCCAGAACGCGTAAAACTGAACGATCATCGTCACCTCGTCGAGCGGCTTGTGCGCCTCCTGCGTCAGGAGCTGCGTCAGCGTCTCGCCGCGCCGCAGGCGCTCGGCCACCTCTGTCGAGAGCTTGGTGCGGATGCGCATTAGGCGCAGGAGCTCTTTATACTGCGCGTAGTCGAGGCGCAGGGACTCCGAGACAGTGCGGATCGCCTCGGACTGCACCTTGCTGCCGATACGCGAGACGGACAGACCCAGGTCGATGGCCGGCTTGAACCCCTCGTGGAACAGACTGCTGCTCACATAGATCTGTCCGTCGGTCATCGAGACGAGGTTGCTCTGGACACAGCCCGTGATGTCCCCCTGCAGCGTCTCGGCGATCGGGAAAAACGTCATCGAGCCCGATCCCAGGTCCGCATTCAGGCGGGCCGCCCGCTCCATCAGTTGCGAGTGGACATAAAAGATGTCGCCGGGATAGGCCTCGCGGCCCGGCGAGCGTTCGAGGAGGAGCGAGAGCTCGCGGTAGATCCACGCGTGCTTGGTCAGGTCGTCGAAGACGACGAGGACGTCGCGGCCGCGGAACATGAAGTACTCGCCGATCGTCGCGGCGACGTACGGCACCAGATACTGCTCTCCCGCCGATGCCGAGGCGGAGGCCGCGACGATGACGGAGTAGTCCATCGCGCCGTGGTCTTTCAACACGCGCGCGATCTTGCCCAGCGTCGTGTGCGCGCCGCCGATCCAACAATAGATGCACACGACGTTCTTGCCGCGCTGGTTGATGATGGTGTCGAGGGCGAGCGTGGTCTTGCCCGTCTGGCGGTCGCCGACGATGAGCTCACGCTGGCCCTTGCCGATGGGAATGACGGTATCGATGATCTTGACGCCGGTGTACAACTGCTGGGAGATGGGCACGCGGTCGAGGACCCCCGGCGCGCGCCGGAAGACGGTGCCCTCGGCGGCGCCCATGACGGGAATCTTCTTGTCATCGATGGGCTCGGCGAGGCTGTTGACGACGCGGCCGATGTAGCCTTCGCCGACGGGGACGGTGAAGATCTTGTTGTGGCTGGCGACGGGGCTGCCCAACCGTACCCGTTTCTCGTCGCCGAAGACGAACGCCATCACGTCCTTGTCGTCAAAATCGATGACGAGGCCCTTGAGTCCGGCGTTGGCGAATTCGACGATCTGCCCGTAGATGCACGACGGGAAACCCTCTATCTTGACGATCCCGCGCTTGACGTCCCTGACGACACCGACTTCCTTAATCTCAAATGCCGACGGCTCGAATGCGGTTGGGGTCTGCATCGTTTTTGTTGGACTGTTGGGGCCTCAGGCCTCGGCCTGCCGCCGGCGCCTGGCGTTCAGGACCTTCTTCATCCGGTTCTTGAGGCTGCCGTCGATCACGAGCCCGCCCAGGTTCAGGATGATGCCCGTGATAAGGCCGGGGTCCTCGATCTCGCGCAGCGGCGTCGCCCCGCCGCGCTTTTCGGCGAGGATCGCCTCCAGGCGCTTGCGCTGATCCTCGGCCAGGAGCCGCGCCACGCTCACCTGGATGTCGCCGTCCGTCGCCACGCGCAGCCGCTCGGACTCCACCCGCTCCAGTTCGTCGAGGAACTCCCCGACCAGCTCGCGGTGCAGCGCCGCATGGCCCCGCCCCGTGAAGACCTCGGCGACCAACTGCTGCGCCACGTCCAGCGCCTTCTCCTCGGCGGTCGCGACCGCTTCGGCCTCCAGCGTCTTCACGCGCTCGGCGGCCTCCGCCACCATCTTTCTGACCTGGATCTGCGCCTGATTCCGGGCGTCCTCAGCGAGACGCTCGGCGTTGCGATGCGCGTTGTCGATGATATGCCTGGCCTCCTCCTTGCTGCGGGCGATCTCAGTCTGCGAGAGCGTGCGTGCGCGCTCGATCTCTTTATTCAAAATCTCTTCTTTTTCGAGACTCTCTTGGTGGAGTTCCTGCAGGCGCCGGAGGGCATCCCTGAGCTGGGAGCCAAAGAGGAAACGCAGAACGAAGATGATGATGCCGAAGGTGAGAACCTGGATCAAGATCAGTTGTATGCCCACTGTGTTCCCCCGCCGCCGGCCTACTTGAAGAGATTATAAATAATAATCAGCGCGATGACCGCGATGCCTTCGGCAAACAGAAACGCAAACATCAGCGCCACCATGATCTTGGGCGCGGCCGCCGGATTGCGTCCCAGGGCCCGGATGGCGGCGTTGCCGATGACGGCGATGATCAGCGACGGCCCCAGGGTGCTCAGAAACATCACCAGCGCGATGGTGAAATTATGCACGGGAGGCTACTCCACCAGAACGGTCAGTTCGTTGTGCCGCATGCGGGCGAGACCCCGCTGGATCTTGATACTCCGGGACTCGGTTGGTCGATCCGTCGCCCCGACCCGGCGTACCATCGACTGCAAAAAAATAGTCCCTTTGGTCAAGACGAGAAAGAGAGGCTCGTGGTGATCCATGAGCGTCTTCTCCCCGCCGAGGCCTGGGACCGTGACCATGGAGGCGACCCCGTCAAACAAAACGTCGTGCGCGTCGAGAACGACAGCTTTCATGCGTCAGGGGCTCGCGGCCCGTTGCCTTGGATACGGTTATGAAGCGGTGCAGATCTTGTCTTTGCCCGTCGTCTTGGCCTGATAGAGCGCCTTGTCGGCCTTCTCGATAAGCGGATCTTTTCCCGTCGCGTCCGCCGGGTAATCAGAGAGCCCGATGCTGACCGTCGTCGGGAGGCTCATGCGTATGAGGTTCAGGATACGCTCGCAGGCGAGCACCGCCCCCTTCTTGTCCGTCTCGATCATCAGGATGCAGAACTCCTCGCCGCCGTAGCGGAAGACCATGTCGAGGTTGCGGATCGAGCGCACGAAGAGGTTGGTGAGGCTACGCAGGAGCTCGTCGCCCGCCATATGGCCGTTGGTGTCGTTGTAATTCTTGAAGTTATCGACGTCGATCATCGCCAGGCACAGGTGCTGCGGGTAGCGCTTGGCGCGCGTCAACTCCCGATCCAGGACCTCATGGAGGTAACGGTGGTTGTACACGCCGGTCAGGCCGTCCAGGGTCGAGAGGTCGTAGTAGTAGGACTTCTTGTCCGCCTCGGCCATGAGCGCATAGCGCTCGATGGCGTGCTGGACGACGATGCGAATCTCCGTCGGGTTGAAAGGCTTGGTGATGTAGCCGAAGGCGCCATCCTCCATGACCTCGACGGCCGAGTTGATGAAGAGGTACGGCGTGACAACGATAACGCTCACGCGCGCGTCGATCTGCTTGGTGAGCTGCACGAACTCCGACCCGCTCATGTCGGGCATGCGCAGCTCCGTAATCACCGCCGCGCAACGGACGTCCTTGAGAATCCGCAGGCCCTCCTTCGCCGAAGCGACAAGGTTGACGTTATGCCCCGCGGCATACAAAACCGAGCCCAGCGTCTCCGCCGACTCTTTTTCGTCTTCGATGACCAGAACATCAAAGGTATTCGGCATGCGCGCTCCTTTTTTATCGACACCCGGGGTCCGGCGGTGCCGCTTGCGCGTCCCTGGCCCCGCCAGACTTCTTGGCGGGGCGCGCTCAACGGCGCTCCTTATTCGTCGCGCCAGCGTTAAGAGGAAAAACACCTGCATCTGGGCCGCCTCACCTTCTCGGCGGCCGCGCTTAACGGCGCTCCTTATTCGTCGCGCCAGCGCTCTTACTCGTAATTCTCCTAACTTATTATAATATATTATTATAATGTCCTCGGCTTCGCAACACATTTCATACTTTTGCGCTGCAAAAATTGAGACTCACAGGCAGGTCCACGAGTCTTAAAAAAGCAAGCCAAAGAACCTGTTCTTTCGGTCTTTCTCTGGACGGTGGGCGCGCCGGGCAGGCACAAACATCTTGACAGACGGCCGTTTCGAGGGTAAAATCAGCGGCGCTTTAGACGATAAATCCAGTCCCCATCGTCTAGCCTGGTCTAGGACACGAGCTTTTCAAGCTTGCGACACCGGTTCAAATCCGGTTGGGGACGTTAGAATCTCCCGCCCTGCCCCTGTTTCCTGCTGGTTCTCCCGGCCGACAGCCTGCCACAAGCGGGCCGGCCGGGATCCATTCGGCCATGCGACTTGCGTTCACTGCGTTCCGCAAGCCGCGGCCTCATGGAAATTCCGGTTGGGGACGTTGAATTTCCCGCACCAACCTTCCTGAAATTCATCCCGAGCCACCTCCTTCTGCCCATCAGCGGACCGGGATTGTCCACCCACCCCTCCTCAGCACCGGTTTCCCCTGTTCCCGCGTTCGCCCTCCCGGCGTTCATCCCGGCCCGGCGCCACCTGTCGCTCTGGGGATCGGGACGCCCCTCTCAGCTTCAATCCCTTGTCCGCCAAGACTTTATCTTGACACCCCCGTCCTTTTACGTTACCTTAAGTCCATGAGCACCCTTATCGGCGTCGGGTTCAGTGAAAAGAAGGATCCTTATGTGGCGGGCTGCGAGGCCGGCCAGACGGCGCTCTACCAGATCCACCACCGCAAGATCACCCTCTGCTTCGTCTTCTCGACAGTCCAGTTCAGCCATGAGAAGCTCCTGGACGGCATCGGCTACGCCCTCGGCAGGCCGCGCCTCCTTGGCTGCTCGGGCGCCAACCTCATCGCGTCCGACGGGCTCAAGCGCTACGGCGTGGGAATCATGCTTATCAGCTCCGACAAGCTGCGCTGCGGCATCGGGGCCGCCACCGATTGCAAGACGAAGGGGGCGCAGGCGCTCGGCGAGGAGTGGGCCCGCGCGGCTTTGAAGGATCTCAATGAGCCCGAACGCCACCAGGCCCTCATCTTCCCCGACGGGCTCATCGAAAACGGTTCGGAGCTCCTGCGCGGCATCAAGAACGTCCTGGGCAAGAGCTTCCCCATCCTGGGCGCGTCCAGCGCCGACAACTTCCGTTTCGTGCGCACGTATCAATACTTCGGCCCCAACATTCTGTCCAACGGTCTCGTCGGCGCCATCATCGGCGGCGGCCTCTCGTTCGGCATGGGCCTGCGCCACGGCTGGAAACCGCTGGGCAAACCCCACACGATCACCGCCTCCGTCGGAAATATCGTCAAGACGATCGATGGCAAACCCGCCATCGACATCTACGCCGACTACTTCGGCAAGCCGGCCGGCGAGATCATCAAGGCGCTCATCCGCATCAGCACCAATTATCCGCTCGGCCTCTACGTGCCGGGCGAACGCGAATACATCCTGCGCAACGCCCTGCGCGTCGACGACGAGGGTGGCCTCGTCTGCCAGGGCGACGCCGCCGCCGGCACGGAGGTTCGCCTCATGATGGGCACGACGAGCCGGGCCCTGACCGCGGCGACCGAGGCCGCGGCCGAGGCGCAGGGGGCCCTGAAGAACTGCGCCCTCAAGGGCGCGCTCATCTTCGAGTCTATCTCGCGCTCCAAGCTCCTCGGGCGATTGACAAAAGAAGAGATGTCGCGTATAAAGGACATATTGGGCGACGTGCCGATACTGGGCATCTCCACCTTCGGCGAACAGGCGCCCCTTAAGTCGCTGGAGTATTACGGCTCGACGTACTTCCACAACGAAACGCTTGCCATCCTCGCGATAGGCGAACCCTATGGTCCTGGCCACAGCGCTTAAACAGGCGGATCTGGCCGCGCTCGTCATCAACTACGCCGGCATGGTCGGCATGGTCGCGGTCATCGTCCTGGTGCTCGTGCTCGTCTTCAAGATGGAACGGGTCAAGGAGCTCACCGCCGAGCTCGCCCGGCTCAAGCGCGCCTTCGACGACCTCGACAACCAGGGCAAGATCATCCTCCAGACGGACCTGGAGCTGCACCGCGCGCAGGAGGAGCTCGACAAAAAGGTCTCCGGCCTCATCGCGCTGCAGGATCTCACCCGCCTCATCTCGACCACCCTCGACGCAGAAGAGATCTTCCGTAAGATAGAGGAAAAACACATCTCGCAGATCGGGTTCGACAAGGCCGTCGCCTTCACGCGCGACGACGCGGGGGAGTACCGCCTGCGCTCGTGCATCGGCTACACCTGGGAGGAGGGCGAGAAGGTGATGAACCTCATCCTCGCCCAGCCGCTCCTCTTGCGGCACATCCTCGACGAACGCCGCGTCTTCTCCTCGGCCGACGAAGACCGCGCCAACAAGGACGTGGCGCGCCTCCTGGCGCTCATGGCCCTCTCTTCTTTTGTCTGCGCGCCCATCTTCCAGAAAAGCGGGGCCATCGGGGCGCTCCTCATCGGCTCGGAGTCATCCTTCACCCAACTGACGGGAGGCGACAAGGATCTCATCTACATCCTCGCGACGCAGATCGGCCAGGCCCTGGAGAACGCGCGCCTCTTCGAAGAGGCGTGGCATGCCCAGCAGATTCTCGAGCAGAAGATCCAGCAGCGCACGCACGAGCTCTCCGCCGCGCTCGAGGAGATCAAGGCCGTCAGCAAGCGCAAGTCCGACTTCATCTCCGCGGTCTCCCACGAACTGCGCACACCGCTGACGTCGATAAAAGGCTACTCCTCGATCGTTGCCGCCGGCAAGCTCGGAGAACTGCCCCCCGCGGCCAAGGAGCGCATCGAAAAGATCAACAAGCACTCGGACAGCCTGACGACCCTCATCAACAATCTCCTGGACATCTCCCGCATCGAATCGGGCCGCGTGGAGATGAAGATGGAAAAAATAAACCTGCGCCTCCTGGTCGGGGAGATCGGCGACATGCTCGCCCCGCCGATCAAAGAGCGGGACCTCTCGCTCGTCCTGAGCCTACCCGATGGCTTGCCCGCCGCGGTCGGCGACAAGAACCAGATCGAGCGCGTCTTCATCAACCTCGTCGGGAACGCCATGAAGTTCACGCCGGCGGGCGGCACCATCACGGTCTCGGCCGAAGACGCGGGTGCCCGTCTCAAGGTCTCGGTCAGCGACACCGGCATCGGCATCTCGGAGAAAGACATCGACAAAATCTTCGAAGAGTTTTATCGCGTCGACAACGACGTCAACCAAAAGGTCAAGGGCACGGGCCTGGGCCTGTCGCTCGTCAAATATATCGTGGAGGCGCATAAGGGAAGCCTGTCCGCCTCCAGCGCCTTAGGCAAGGGCACGACCTTCACGTTCACTTTGCCCAAAGCGAGCGTCGTGTGATACACTTGGATTGTCCCCATCGCGCCTTCACAAAGAACGAGGAGGTCTCATGACCGAAATGCGCAAAAAGATTCTTGTCATTGACGACGAAGCGGACATCCGGGATATCGTGCGGATGTATCTCGGCGAGGCGGGCTACGACGTCATCGAAGCCTCCAACGGCCAGGAGGGCATCCTCCGGGCCCAGAAGGACCGCCCGGACCTGATCGTCCTGGACATCATGATGCCCGGGATCAACGGCTTCGAGGTCGCCAAGCACCTCAAGGACGACCCCAACACCAGCAATATCCCGATCCTCATCCTCTCGGTCCTGGCACAGGACTCCCAGTACCGCCACGGCATCCTCGACTACGTCTCCAAGCCCTTCAAGCAGGACGAACTGGTGACGAAGGTCAAGAAGTTCTTCGACAAACTACGGGACAGGAACGCGCACGCCGTCCTGGTCGTCGACGACGACCCCGACATCGTCGACGTCATCGCGCTCTGCCTGAAGGACAACGGCATCGGCTCGGAAAAGGCCTACAACGGCCCCGAGGCGCTGGAGAAGGCCAAGACCAAAACCGTCCACCTGGTGCTGCTCGACATCAACATGCCCGGCATGAACGGCTTCGAGGTCATCAAACACCTCAAGGCCGACGCAAAGACGTGCGATCTGCCGATCATCGTCTTGACCGGCACCTACCTCTCCGAGTCGGACAAAAAACACGGGCTCACCCTGGGCGTTTCCAAATACCTGACAAAACCCTTCTCCGCCGACGAGCTTATCAAGGAAATCACCGCCGCCTTCCATGTCTAAAGCCCGCATCATCGTCATCGACGACGACCCGGATATACGCGACGTCCTCGTGCTCACCCTGGGCGAGGAGGGCTACGACGTCCAAGAGGCCGAGAACGGCCGGCAGGGCCTGGAACTCATCAAGAGCAAGGGCTTTAACCTCGTCATCGTCGACTACAAGATGCCCGTCATGGACGGCCCGACCCTCTGCGCGACGATCAAGAAAGATATCCTCCTCGCCCACATCCCCATCATCATGTTGACCGGCAAGGGCGACGTGACCGACAAGGTTTCCGGCATCAACGCCGGCGCCGACGACTACATGGTCAAGCCTTTCGAGCCGACGGAGCTTTTAGCGCGCATCAAGATGATCCTGCGGCGAACCGAGCGCGACCTCGATGCCAACCCGCTCACGCATCTCCCCGGCAACGTCTCCATCCTCAACGAGTTGCAGGCCCGCATCGACGCCAAGACGCCGATGGCCGTCGCCTACGCGGACCTCGACAAGTTCAAGGCCTATAACGACAGGTACGGCTTCGGTCACGGCGACGAGGTCATCCGTGAGACCGCGCGCCTCATCATCCGCACGGTCGGGGAGCTGGGCAACCCCGGGGACTTCATCGGTCACGTCGGCGGCGACGACTTCGTCTTCGTCACGACGCCGGACAAGGTCGACGGGATCTGCGAGAAGATGGTCGAGGAGTTCGAGAAGATATCCCCCTCTTTTTACAGCAAGGAGGACCAGGAAACGGGCTTCATCGTCGGTAAGGACCGCAAGGGGATCGAGCAAAGGTTCGGACTCCTGGGCGTCTCCGTCTGCGTCGTGACCAACGAGAAGCGGCCGCTGGAGCACGTTGCCCAGATCAGCGAGATCGGCGCCGAGCTCAAAGAGGCCGCCAAGGCCGCCGAGC
>CAZCSY010000049.1:0-10743 GCA_964501505.1 uncultured Planctomycetia bacterium | reverse complement strand
AACTGACGGGCGTAGCTCGAAAGGCTCTCCACATAGCGGCGCTGCCCCTCGGCATACACCGTATCGAAGACCAGCGAAGACTTCCCCGATCCGGAAAGACCCGTCACCACCACGAACTGCCGGTGGGGAATGTCCAGATGGATGTCCTTGAGGTTGTGCTCTTTGGCACCCCGGATGATGAGTCGGTCTTTTTTCATGTGGGGCCCCGCGGGCATGCCCGGACCTTTGGGTGCGCGGGGAGAGACCCCCGCCGCTTGGCCTCGTGCTCAAGCGAAGCGGCGGGGGCACGGACACTCGGGGTTATCTCTTTCTTCTCTTTTTCTTCTTCCCTCCGCGGACAAGCTTGGCGCAGGAAATATCACCCTTCTTGTCGAGGAAGTACAGGTATCCGACCTTCTTCTTCAGGCCAACCTTGGCAACCTTCTTGGGCTTGCCGCCCTTCTTGTTGCCGCGGGCCATCTTGGCGCAGGAAACGTCCCCACGCTTATCGATGAAGTAAAGATACCCTTTCTGTCTCTTCACTCCGACCTTCACGACCTTCTGTGCCATTTGTCTTCACCCCCTTTCCCAATGGATTTTCTATCATCTTCCATTCCCTTGCCCCCTTGCCGCCCTCTTTGTGCCGCGACAGTGAGGGGGTCCGTCATCGTTTAATTACCGATGGAAATCGGTTCTATCAGGCGCTGCACGACCGCCAGCGCCGAAAGGATTGCCAGTTGACTCGTCTTGGGGTTCGCGGCACTCGGCACATTTTCGCACCGGATAAAGATACGCCCGCCCTCCGACTCGGCCAGGATCGTATGGACGTTCCTCTTGAGGCGCGGGTCGGCCACGATCTCGACGCGCGGCACGATGCGCCCTTCGGCGGCCAGGGCCAGGGCCGCCACGACGTTGATGTTCTTGGGAAACGCCCGGACCGCCTGAAAGGCCGTGCCGCGAAAGACCGTGCGCGCCGTCCGCAAGCCCTTTAAGCGGATACGATGCCGGAGCAGATAATCCGCGCCCTCCAGGGCCCGCGGCGGCTTTTGCGTGCGCAGCACGAGCCGGCGCCAACGGACAAAACCAAGGGCGCGGACAGCGTCGAGACCCGCGATGGCGCCGCTGGGCACGTAGAGGCGCGCTCCTTTTCTTCGCGCGAGCCGGCTCAAGGCGCCCGCCCGGCCCAGGAGCCCGCCGACGCTCATCACCAGAACGCCCTTGCGGCTCTTCAGGGCCTTTTGGGCGACGTGCGCGCTCACCTTTGCCGAGGCCGCCTCGATGACCAGATCGGACGCCGCCACAAGGCGCCCGAGGCAACAGACGCGCGCGCCGGGAACCTTCTTTGCGAGCGCCGCCGCCTTGGACGCATCGACGTCGCACACGGCGACGACGCGCGCCCGGCCCTTGAAGCGCCGGCCGCACGCTACGGCCACCGCCGTGCCGATCGCCCCGCACCCCACGATCCCTATCCGCAATATTTGTTTAGTCATAATAGAGGTATCTGTCCTGACGGCCAGAAACAACGAGACTCATCTTGGCTTCAAAAACGTATTGTCAATAAGCCTTGTGTCGCCCACGTAGACCGCTAAAGCGAGCAACACCCGGCCCGTGATCGTGCGGACCGGCTCAAGCGTCTTGGGGTCGACGACCTCGATATAATCGATGTGCGACTCCGGGACACGATGAATTAGGTCCTGCAGGACCTGAATGATCCTGGCGGCCTCCCGCACCCCTTGGGCCGCCATGCGCTCCGCGGACTTGATGGCCTGATACAGGACGAGAGCGCGTCGGCGCTCTTGGGGGGTGAGGTAGGCGTTGCGGGAACTCATCGCCAACCCATCCTTCTCCCTCACGATAGGGCATACCACCACGTCCACCGGAAAGTTCAGGTCCTGGACCATCTTTTTGATGACCACCGCCTGCTGCGCGTCCTTCTGCCCCAGATACAGCCGGTCAGGCCCGACGGCCAACAGCAATTTGGCGACGATCGTGGCCACGCCCGTAAAGTGGCCCGGCCGCGAGCCGCCGCACAGCGGGGCGCTCAGATCTTTTACCGCAACAGACGTCTTAAAATCTTTCGGGACAAAAACGCGGGGACTCGGCAAAAAGAGGACATCGCATAGACCCTTGAGCAGACGCGCGTCTCTTTTCGGATCGCGGGGATACTTCCGGAAGTCTTCGTTCGGACCGAACTGGAGGGGATTCACGAAGATGCTCACGACGACAATGCCGTTGTCGCGCCGGGCCCGGCGCACCAGAGACAGGTGTCCCGCGTGCAGGGCGCCCAACGTGGGGACGAATCCGATGCGCCGGCCCTGCCTGCGGAACCTGCGTAGGACGCTTTGAAGCGGACGGGTACGTGTGATGGTCTTCACAAAAAGTCGGCGATTCTCCGGTCTTTCACATCCTTACTGCCGGTGACGCGTTGGAGGTGCTCGACCACGGTCCTTCCTGTCACGGGGTGCCGCAGGGCCGGAGCCAGATCTGCCAACGGCTGCAGCACAAACGCCCGGCGCGTCAGGCGCGGATGAGGAATGCACAAATCCTTTTTTCTGACGACCTGGCCGCCGCGCACCAGGATATCCAGGTCCACTTCCCTGGCCGCTCCCCTGACCCCGGACCGGCGGCCGACCCGTTCCTCCACGCTCTTCAGGATGCCGAGCAGACGGCTGTTCGTCAACGCCGTCCGGATCCGGATCGCACCGTTCCAATAATTTCTCTGTCCGGCCGGCCCGCCTTCGGGCCGCGTCTCATAAAAGGGAGAGACCGCCTCAAGCCGGATACCCTCCTGCCCTTGGAGAAGACGCAGGGCCCTGCGGATATTCCGCCTCCTGTTACCTTTATTAGAACCCACGCCGACATAGACGGCGGACGCCGGGGACGTTTTGCGCCTCATCGCGCTACATGACATCGACCAGATAGACCTTCATGCGCTCGACCGCCTCTTTAAGTTTGTCCTTGCCGAGCGTCATGGCGAAACGCATATACCCTTCACCGTACTTGCCGAACCCCACCCCGGGCGTTGCGATGATATTGGCGCGCTCCAGAAGCAACTTCGCCAGCTCCAGCGATGACTTGGCCCTGCGGGGATTCTTGGCCCAGACATAGAAGGTTGCCTTGGGCTTGGCGACCTTCCAGCCGATACCGTTCAGGCCCTCCACGAAGACGCGAAAGCGCTCTTCGTAAACGGCGTTGTTCTGCCTGAGTGTCTCATCGCCCTGCTGAAGCGCAGCCACGGCCGCCAGCTGGACCGCCTGGAAGATGCCGGAGTCGATGTTCGACTTGACGCGCGCCAGGGCCTTGACGACATCCGGACAACCCCCCACCCAGCCCACGCGCCAGCCCGTCATGTTGTAGGTCTTTGAGACGGAGTGGAACTCCACGCCGACCTCTTTGGCGCCGGGGGTCTCAAGAAAGCTCGGCGGCCTGAAACCGTCGAAGGCGATCTCGGAGTACGCCGCGTCGTGGCAGACGATGACGTTGTTCTTCTGCGCGAAGGCGACGACCTTCTCAAAAAAGGCAGCGTCCGCGACGGCCGCCGTCGGATTGTTCGGAAAATTGAGAAACATCAATTTGGCCTTCTGGGCCGCGGCGTCGGAGATCGCCTCGAGGTCCGGCAGAAAACCGTTGCTCGCACGCAAAGGCATCAGCTGCGGCTTGGCATCGGCCAGAAGGACGGCGTTGCGGAAGGGCGGATAACAGGGGTCCGGCACCAGCGCCAGATCGCCCTTGTTCAAGAAGGCCGCAGGGGTATGCGCGATCCCCTCCTTGGAGCCGATCAACGGCAGGATCTCCCTGTCCGGATCCAGCGCGACGTTGAAACGCTTCTGATACCACGCCGCGATGGCCTGACGCAGCTCCGGCATCCCCTGGTCGAGCCCGTAACGGTGGTTCTTCGGGTCCTGCGCCGCTTCATAAAGGGCATCGATGACGAAACGGGGCGTGGGGATGTCGGGGTCGCCGACACCCAGGTCGATGATGGGCCGCCCCTCCTGCCGGGCCTTGCGCTTGGCGGCATCGATCTCAGCGAAGAGATACGGCGGCAGAGACTCTAATCTTTTGGAGATTGCGATGTGCATCCTGACACCTTTCTTACCGGTGACGGCCGCCGCCCAACCCGCGGGGAGTCCCCGTTGCGACCGTAAGAGTCAACGCGTCCTGCTCAACACGTCGGCCATGTCGTAAAGCCCGGGCTTCTGGGCCACGGCGAACCTCATGGCCTCCAGGGCGCCGAGGGCGAAGATATCGCGTGTCTTGGCGCTATGGGAGAGCGTAACCGTGTCCCACGGGCTATCAAAGACAACGACGTGATCGCCGACCACCTCGCCCTCGCGCACCGATTCGATCGAGACCTCAGCAGACGGCCGTCCGTCCTTGACGATCTGGGCTAATCTCTTTGCCGTCCCTGACGGCGCGTCTTTCTTATGGACGTGGTGGGTCTCTCGTAGACGCACCGCATATCCCTCGGGGAGCTGCCTCGCGGCCTGGGCCACCAGCCCCAAAAGGATGTTGACGCCGACCGACATGTTGGGCGAAAAAACGATAGGGATCTTCTTTGCCGCATCGCGGATGGCCTTCTGATCCTCGGCGCCCCATCCCGTCGCCCCGATGACCAGGGGCCTGCCGGCCTCGACGCAGACCCCGACGTGCTCAAGCGTCGCCGCCGGCGATGAAAAATCGATCAGGCCGTCAACGCCGGAGATGCCCTTCGTGTCGGCGCTGACGCACAGTCCCTGTATCGTTGAACCCATCTGAGGATGGTCCGGACGCTCCAACGCCAGGACAAGAACAAAGGCCTTGTCCTGCGCGGCGAGCGCCAGGATCCGCTGGCCCATCTTGCCCAGGGCGCCGCTGACACCGAGTTTGATCGCTTTTGGGCGCATCACCTTATCAGCCCGTAATCCTTCAGGGCCTCTTTAAGCTTCCCGAAATTCGCTTCACCGAGGACGCACATCGGCAGGCGCAGCCCCGGCTCACACAACCCCATCAGCCCCATCGCCGTCTTGACCGGGATAGGGTTGGTCTCGATAAACATCGCCTTGATCAGGGGCAGCATCTTATAATGCAGGCGCCGCGCCTCTGCGATGTCGCCTTTGGCAAAGGCGGTCACCATCGCCTTGACGTCCTGAGGGACGATGTTGGCGACGACAGAGATGACGCCTTGCCCGCCGACCGCCAGGAGCGGCAGGGTCAGTGCGTCGTCTCCGGACAAAAGGGTCAGCTTTTCACCGCACAGGAGTATTGTGCGCGCCATCTGGTCGAGCGACCCGCTTGCCTCTTTCATACCCACGACGTTCCTGCAGTCCTTGGCCAGGCGGGCGGTCGTCTCCGGCTCGATGTTGACGCCGCTGCGCGAGGCGATGTTGTACAGAATAATGGGCAGATCCACCGCATCGGCGATCGCCTTGAAGTGCAGGTAAAGACCCTGTTGCGTCGGACGGTTGTAATAAGGGGCCACCAGGAGAAGGCCGTGGGCGCCGTTCTTTTTGGCGTGCCGGCTCATCTCGATCGCCTCCTGCGTCGAATTCGACCCCGTGCCCGCGATGACCGGGACCCGCTTGCGGCTGACCCGCACGCATACCTCGATCACGCGGTCGTGTTCCCGGTAGTCGAGCGTGGCGGACTCGCCCGTGGTACCGCACGGGACGATCCCGTCCGTCCCGTTTTTGATATGGAATTCGACGAGCCTTTCCAGCGCCGCCTCGTCTACCTCGTTGCCTTTGGTAAACGGCGTCACCAGCGCTACAAATGAACCCTTAAACATGATACACCCCTTGATGTACGATCTGGGCCCGGCCCTGCAGCCACACATCCGATACCTGATATTTGGTAACGGCAAAAGTGACCATCAGTGCTTCGCCGCTCTTCGTCCTGACGTGAATCTTGTGGCGCATCGCGCGGCCATCGGCCGCCTCCAGCCCCTCACGGGTATGATTGAGGGCGCCGGCGATGGCGCCGGCGACAGACCCCGTGCCGCAGGCAAGGGTCTCGGCCTCCACCCCGCGCTCATAGGTCCGGATGTCAATACGCCGGGCGTCGCGTATCCGGATAAAGTCCACGTTCGTGCCCGCCGGCATGAAGAGGTCGTGGCGGCGGATGGCCCGGCCCAGGCGCATCACCGGAACGCTCTCCAGATCCGCCACCTCCACCACGGCGTGCGGAACGCCGGTATTGATGAAATCGACTTCGAACGTCTCCTTACCGATGCGCACCATCTGGCCGAGCCGGATATCGCTCGGGTCAGGCAGGCGCAGCTTCACGGACGCCGCCCCCACGACACGGGCCTCCAGGATGCCGCTGCCTGTGTCGATACAAAACCTCTTTTTTCCGGAACACAGCGCGTAGTAAAGCGCCAGGCACCGCGCGCCGTTGCCGCACATCTCGGCCGCGGAGCCGTCTCGGTTAAAAACCTGCATGCGGACATCGGCCTTGCCGGATCTATGGATCGCCAGCAGGCCGTCCGCCCCCACCCCAAACTTACGGTCGCATATCTTGCGGACGAACGAGGCGCGCAACGCAACGGCAAGCCTCCGCCGGGCATCAACCAGCACGAAGTCGTTGCCCGCACCCTGCATCTTGACAAAGGGTATTTTTCTCATCTCACGTCGATCATCCGCTCACAACGCACCAGGTCCGCAAAGGTCTCGCGGCGCCGGATAACGCGATGGCTCTTGCCGGCAACAAGCACCTCGGCCGCGCGCCGCCGGGAGTTGTAGTTCGACGCCATGCTCATGCCGTAGGCGCCGGCGCTCATCACCGCCAAAAGATCCCCGGACCGAAAGGCCGGCAACATCCTGTCTCTGGCCAAAAAGTCTCCGCTCTCGCAAAGAGGACCGACCACGTCCGTCCTCTTGAGCGTCTTTCTGTCGAGAGGGCGGGCGTCCACGGCACGGATCTCATGGTACGCCCCGTAGAGCGACGGCCGCATCAGATCATTCATGCCGGCATCGACCACCACAAAGCGCTTGCCGGGCGTCTCTTTCACGTAAAGGACGCGCGTCACCAGGACCCCGGCGTTGCCCACGATAAAACGGCCGGGCTCGAAGATCGTCTTGAGCCGCTTACGGCGCAACAGCGGCAGGAGGGCCTGCGCGTACTCATGAGCGGTCTGCGGCCTCTCCTTGTGGTAAATAATGCCCAGCCCCCCGCCGATGTTCAGCCACGGAACATCGATCCCGAGGGCCCGCAGGTGGCTGATGAGACCGAGCGTGCGCCGCAACGCCGCAAGAAAAGGCTTGGCCTGCGTGATCTGCGAGCCGATGTGGACGTGGCAACCCAGCACCCGCACGTTTTTGAACCTATCGCGGTTCAAAAAAATGAGTCGCGCCGTCTCGAAGTCCACGCCGAACTTGCTTGTGCGTGCCCCGGTCGTGATGTAGCGGTGCGTCTGCGGGTCGATGTTCGGATTCACCCGGACACAGACGCGCACCGTCCTCCTCAGACGGACCGCGACGTCGCTGATCTGGCACAACTCCTGGAGGGATTCGACGTTAAAAAACAGGATCCCCCAGCGGACCGCCTCGGCGATTTCTCCTTCGGTCTTGCCCACCCCCGCATAGACGACCCGGCGCGGGTCCGCGCCCACCCTCCTGGCCCGGCGCAGCTCGCCGCCGGAGACGATGTCCAGCCCCGCCCCGCGACGGACGAGAAGCCTGAGCAGGCTCAGGTTCGAGTTTGATTTGACGGAAAAACAGATAAGGGGCTTTAAGGGTCGCAGCGCCTTCTGAAGCTTGACCAGATGGTCCAACAGCGTCGCCCGGCTGTAGACAAAAAGGGGCGTGCCGTGGCGCTGTGCGAGGCCCGCGAGACCCGTCCCTTCACACCACAACTCCTTGTTCCGCTCAAAAAAGTGATGCATGGAGTCCCCTCCCGGGCTAAAGCCCGGGGTTCCCCTGCGGACGCTCAGCGCCCGGATGCCAGCAACCGGAGGACCTCGCTCTTTTCGAGTTTCAGCGAAAAAGTCTTCAACTCCGCCCGGCTCAACTGCCGCATGGACCGCTTTTTTTCAACACAGAACCGGACCAGTCTGCCGATCGCCGCGTGCGCCTCAGCAAAGGCCACACCCTTCCTGACCAGATGGTCGGCCAAGGCCGTGGCATAAAGGCCTTCATCCGCCATCTGGACCGCGATCTTGTCCTTATTGACCTTGACGGTCTTAAGGAGACCCGCCGCCACTGACAGCTCGTCCTTGACGATATCCAGCGATTCGAAGAGCGGCTCTTTGTCCCACTGCATGTCCCGGTTATAGGTCAAGGGCAACCCCTTCATCGTCGTGAGGACCGCGGTCAGGTTGCCCGTGAGGATCCCGGCCGCGCCCCGCATCAACTCCAGCGCATCCGGGTTCTTCTTCTGGGGCATCAGGGAGCTTCCCGTGCAATACGCGTCGCCGAGCGTGACGAAGCCAAACTCCCGCGTGGACCAGAGGATCAGGTCCTCGGCGAGCCGCGAGAGGTGCATACCTATCAACGCCAGGACCGACAGGATCTCGATGACGAAGTCCCTGTCGCTGACGTCCTTTAACGTGTTATCGGGCGTGCCGATAAACGGCATCAACCCGGACATCTTCAAGGCCCTCAGGCCCTTTCTGATGCCCGCCTTATAATGCGCCCTCGAAATCGGGGTGCCGGCGAGCGCGCCGGAACCTTGCGAGATCTTCAGCCCCCGGAGGGCAGACTCCAGCCGCTCGGCATCCCGCTCCAGCATCAGCGAGAAAGCCTCCACATAATCCTTGAAAGACACCGGCTGCGCGTGCTGCAGGTGCGTGTAGCCGGGCATCCGGACATCGTCATAGCGGTGCCCCAGCGCCATGAGGCCCTTGCGTGCGGCCGCGATCGACTCCTGGAGCGTCGCCCCACAAATGAAACAATAAAGCTTGGTCGCAAAGACGACCTGGTCGTTGCGCGACCGGCAGGTCTGCAGCTTTCCGGCGAGCGCGCCCACAGATCTCGCCAGGGCGTTCTGGATGTTCGTGTGGATGTCTTCACTCGAGAAATCGTACGGGAAGGAGTCGGCATCCGCCTTCCTGATCAGAGCCGCCAGGGCCTTTTTAAACCGGGTGAGCTCAGTCGTCCTCAAGAGCCCCGCTTCTTTCAAGACGTGGACGTGGATGAAGCTGCCGATCAGGTCGCACTTCGCCAGCCGGAAGTCCGTCTCGATCGAAGCGCTGAACCGCTCAAAGACCGGATCCGCCTTCTTCTTGAACCGTCCGCCCCATAACTTTTTTTTCATCGTCGTCAGCCTTTCTGAAACGGCAGGCCCCAGATCCTGATGAACCCCTCGGCCAGCTTCTGGTCGAATTTATCCTTGCTTGAATACGTCGCCAACTCCTCTTTATAGAGAGAGTGCTGCGACCTTCTGCCGACCACGACGCAGCTGCCCTTGTAGAGTTTGAGCCGCACCGTGCCCGTGACCTTCTTCTGGGTCTCCTTGATGAAGGCGTCGATGGACGTCTTCAGGGGCGTGTACCACTGTCCGTAATAGACCATCTTCGCGTACAGGCCCTCCCGGGACAGCTTGTAGTGCAAGAGCTCCCTGTCGAGGACCAGGCTCTCCAGGTCCTTATGGGCCGCGTAGAGGCAGGTCGCCGCGGGAAACTCGTAGATCTCCCTGGACTTGATCCCCACGAGCCGGTTCTCGACCATGTCCACCCTCCCTACGCCGTGTCTGCCGGCAAGCCTGTTCAAAAAATCGATCAGGGCCTCGAGGCCGCACGCTCTGCCGTTCACCTTTTTCGGCACGCCTTTCTCGAACGTGACCGTGACGTAAGCGGGCTTTGCCGGCGCCCGGACCGGGTCGACGGTCATCTGGTAGGCGTCCTGCGGCGGTTCCCGCCACGGGTCCTCCAGTCTTCCGCACTCGATGCTGACCCCCCAGAGGTTCCTGTCGATGCTGTAGATTTTTTTCCTGGAGACGTTCAACGGGATCCGGTGCGCCAAGGCAAAATCGATCTCTTCCTCCCGTGACCTGAACTGCCACTCCCGGACCGGCGCGACGATCTCGAGCTTCGGGTCCAGGATCCGCGCCGTCACCTCGAAGCGCACCTGGTCATTGCCCTTGCCGGTGCAGCCATGGGCGATGGCCCGGGCCTTCTCCTTGTGGGCCACCTCAACGAGGTGCCTGGCGATCAGGGGCCGCGTCAGGGCCGTGGCCAGAAGATACTTGCCTTCATAAGCAGCGTTGGCCTGAAGGGTCGGCAGGACAAAATCGTCGATGAACTCTTTTTTGAGGTTCCCGACATAGACCTTGCTCGCGCCCGTGCCCAGGGCCCGCTTCTGAACTTGAGCAAAATCCTCCCCCTGCCCGACGTCCGCGATATAGGCCACGACATCCCAACCCCGACCGCTGAGCCACTTGATGGCGCAAGACGTATCCAGTCCGCCGGAATAAGCCAATACGACCTTTTTCATGATTTGCCCTCGCTTATCTTCCCGCACATCACCCCGGCTTGCCCCCGCTGGCTCCTCCAGTA
The DNA here is from genome assembly GCA_964501505.1 of uncultured Planctomycetia bacterium. Taxonomy (GTDB): domain Bacteria; phylum Omnitrophota; class Gorgyraeia; order Velamenicoccales; family Velamenicoccaceae; genus CAZCSY01. Next base: position 296 of record CAZCSY010000049.1, on the reverse strand, counting down.
AGCCGGGGTGAACATGTCCTGAAAATCACCTGCCCAACAGCTTCAACATGATCGCCTTCTGCACGTGGAGCCGGTTCTCCGCTTCGTCAAAGACGACGGAGTGTGGCCCGTCGATGACCTCGTTCGTGATCTCCGCCCCGCGGTGCGCGGGCAGACAGTGCATCACCAGGACATCTTTTTTTGCCAGGGCCACGAGGGCCTCGTTGATCTGGTATTTCCTAAAGATCCTGGCCCTGCGGCCGGCCTCCCGCTCCTGGCCCATGCTCGCCCACACGTCCGTGTACAGGACGTCCGCG
>CAZCSY010000048.1:0-11007 GCA_964501505.1 uncultured Planctomycetia bacterium | reverse complement strand
CATTTTTGCCGTAGCGACCCGGTTTAATGGAGCGTAACGGCGAAAATGCAAACCGTGCCGATGAGCGAAAAACTTCGTCTGCGCAGAGGGGATATCCGTCATGGCCATAATGCTCATACGTTCGGATGCTCAATCTTCTTTTTCAGGAACTCCCGGATCGAAGCCGGGTCAAGCCCGATGCTCCGGCGCACGTCCGGCAGCCTGCCGTAACACGAACAGAAATCGTCCGGCATCCCGTGGTACGTCATCTTCAGGTGCGGCACCTCGGCGATAGCCTCATACAGGCCGAAGGCATCATGGACCACGACGATCTCGGTGTCCTTAAAACGGCATAGCACTTCCCGATCGATGGGTTTTATCGTATGAAAATAGACGAGGTTGACCGGCAGGTCCTTCGACGCCTCCATGACATTACCCAGGACGGGACCCGCCGTCATCACCGTCACCACCGAGCCCGCGTCCTTAAGCACGATCCCCTCACCGAAGACCGGATCCGTGTCGATCGTGTGCGGATGGTCGGAGAGCCGGAAGTACGTCGGCCGGCCGTTCGCATACTGGCTGCGAAAGAGCACCTCCAGTTCTTTTTCGGAGCCGGGCTGGATGACCTCCATGCCGGGCAGGAGGCGCAGAATCGCCAGGTCCGTGTACGCGTGGTGGGTCGCCCCGTCCCAGGCGTAGTCGAACGACGCCCCGCACGTCACGATGTTGCCGCCGAAACGGTTGTAGCACAGGTCGATCTTGATCTGCTCGTAACTGCGCTCGGTAATGAACGGGGTGATCGTGTGCATCACCGGGATCATCCCCATGGCGCTCAGACCCGCGCCGGTGCTCACGATGGTATTCTCGCAGATACCGATATTATAGAAACGCTCCGGATAGGCGTTCTTAAAATCCTTGAAGAGATACACGCTCACGTCGCCAAACAACAAAACGAGGCGCTCGTCGCCCGACGCCAGGTCCATGACCGTCTCTCTAAACCGCTTCCTCATCCAACTCCTCCATCAACCGCGTGAACTCCTCGTCGGTCGGACACCGGCGGTGCCACGCGTAATGATCGCAGACCATCGTCCGACAACCGTATCCCTTCTTCGTCTGGGCCACGACGGCGCGGGGCCTGCCTTCGGCCGGCGCCTTGACCAGGACGGCCTTCAGGGCCGTCACGTTGTGGCCGTCCACCTCATCCACCCGGCAGCCGAAGGCCACGAGCTTCTCGGCGGGGTTGGTGATCTGCAGGCCCCTGCCGTGGGACATGTTATTATCATAAATCACGATGAGGTTGTCGAGCTTCAGGTTCTTGGCCACCATCAAGGCCTCCCAGACCGACCCTTCGTTGGCTTCGCCGTCACCGATCGCCACGGCGACGCGCCGTTCGGATCTTTTGATCTTGAAGGCCAGGGCCATGCCCACGGCCACGCCGATCCCGTGACCCAACGAGCCCGTTGAGACCTCTATCCCCGGCACCTTCAGCCGGTCCGCATGACACCCGAAGTCCGTCCCGAAACTGCCGAAGGAGGCGACACGCGCAACGTCAAAATAGCCCAGGTGCGCCAGCGTGCAATAGTGCGCGAGGCTCGCGTGGCCCTTGCTGAGGATAAAAATATCCCGTTGGTCCCACCCCGGCCTCTTGGGGTCGTGGCGGATCGTCCCGTAGACCGCGCACAGGATCTCCACCACGGAAAAACACGACGGGATGTGGCCGTGGCCGCTCGCCTTGGCGATCTTCAGGATATCCTGGCGCACCGCGCGGCAGAAACGCTTCATGTGATCTCCAGGTAAGACAGACGCGACGTCATCGGCAGGCGCTGGACCCGGACCCTGTTCAACCCGAAGACCTCCTGCAGGGCCAGGGTCTCGCCGGGAAAGATATCGTCGCACAACTCGTCAAAGACCAGGACGCTTCCCTTCATCAGGTGCGGCCTGACCGCCTTCAGGGCCGCCCGCGTCGGCTTGTAGATATCGAAGTCAAAAATCGCCAGGGCCACCATGGTCTCGGGGTGCCGGCGCAGGTAGCCGGGCACGGCCTTGGCCGCGTCGCCCTTGATGAGCTCAAAGCGCTTGATGTGCGCCATAGGGTTGAGCCGCTCCTGGAGCCTCAGGAGCTCGTCGAGCTGACCGGCGTAATCGCGCGCCACGCCGTAATCGCCTTCCCGGCACCCGTGGGACGCACCGTCTTTAGCCATCACCCCTTTAAAGCCGGTGAACGTGTCAAACCCTAAAATCTTGCGGTGACGATTGAAGGGCTCCAGGATGCTGCGCAGCGACACCAGCCACGAAAGCGTCTGCCCCCAGCGCACGCCGAACTCGATCACCACGCCGTGGGTGTGGAGGATCTTTTTGTAGATCTCGTAAAAAAACAGGAGCCGCGCCAGGACGCGCGATGGCGCGTAGACGCCGAAGTTCGCCAACAGCTCCTTGTCGGGGATGGGGGAGTCCTTGAGAATCTCCACGAGCCGACGCTCGGTGTCTTTTTCCCGGCCGCTCGAAAGCACGATCGTCTTGTTCGCTTTCCCTTTTCGCCGTTTTGTCATCGCTGCCATCCCTTCCTGTTCGCCCGCCACCACGCGACGGTCTCCCGGATGCCTTCTTCGACACCCCGCTGAGGCGTCCATCCGAGGACATCGCGGGCGCGCTGGGTGTCAAAAGCCCGGAACCTGACGGCCGCAGCCCGGCCGGCCCCATAAGTGATTTTTTTCGGCTCGTGGTCAGCCGCCGAAAGGACCCAACCGACCAGATCCCCCACCTTCACCTGGCGGCCCGTCCCGATATTAAACACGCCGAATTTCAAATCCGGTTTTTCAAGCATCAAGACGACGGCCTGGGCAAAATCGGCGGCATAGACCACGTCACGCGTCACGTCGTCCGAGCCCCAAACCTCAAAGGGATCCTGGCGATCCACGGCCTTACGGATCAAGGCCGGGATCACGTGCGACACCTTCGGGTCGAACTTCGCAAAAGGCCCGAAGATGTTCGTCGCCCGAACGATCAGCGTCTCCATACCGCTGTGCTCGTGCCAGAAGCGGCAGAGCTTTTCGATAAAACGCATGCCCCAGGCGATGCCGAGATAGGCCGCCGGTGGATCGGCGTTGAAATCGAGATCGTCCTCTTTCAAAGGGACGTCCGCCTCCTGATAGGCCGTGGTCGACCCGATGGAGACGACGCGCCGCACGCCGGCCTCGGCGCACGCACGCAACAGGTTCATATTCATCGTCACGTTATCGGCGACCTGCTGGGCCTGCAGGGCCGCTGTCCCGGCCGCGCCCGTGACGTTGCCGGCCGCGAGAACCGCCATCTCGCAGCCCGCGACGCACGCGCGCGCCTCTTGGAGCCGGCGCAGATCCGCGCGCCGCCAGGACAGGCGCCTGTCCCTCAAAAAAGGTCTTGTGCGCCGATACGAGGCGCGGACGGCGACGTCGGCACGGCGGGCCAACAAGGCCTTGATGATGTGCGCGCCCGCGCAGCCGGTCGCCCCGGCGACGAAAATGCCTCGCTTCTTTTTCATAATCTTTTTACCGGCGGATCGCGATGGAGGATCTCTTCAAGGATGATCTTCACGATCCCCCAGCCGTTCACGAAGGGCCGCATCTTCCTCGTGCCGCCGATCCGCTTGGGCTCGTCGCCCGGAATCTCGCCGACCCTGAGCTTTAACTTCGCGCAGCGGATGGCGCTGCGCGGCTCGAAGTCATCCCGGCCGGGGTGACGGATGGCGAGGTCATAGATCTGCCGCTTCCACGCCCGGAAACCCACGAGGGTATCCGTGTAGCGGCCGCCGAAGAACAGATTGATCAGCCGCGTGAACATCCAGTTTCCGAAGGCCGTGATCGCGTCGTCGTCCTCGCTCTTGGCGCCCTCGCGGTAGCGCGAGACGATCACCATGTCGTAGCCTTCTCTCATCTTGGCCACGAGCGCCGGGATGCGCTCCGGCAGGGAATTTCCGTCAGGCGTGAAGGTGATGATGACCTCGCCCACCGCCGACGGCAGGGCGTCGGCGTAGGCCGCCGCGATCCCGCGCGTCTTTTGAACCACCACGTCATAACCGGCCTCCCGCGCCAGGACGGACGTCCCGTCCGTTGAGCCGCCGTCCACGACCAAGACCTGGTCCACCCACTCCCTGCGAATCCGGGGGATGATGCACCGGAGCGCCTCGGCCTCGTTCAACGTCGGCATCAACAGCGTCACGCGCATGGTGGCCTCTCTGCTGTCTGAGCCTGGCCTCGCGGCCGGCACGACCGTTTCCGGAGCGGGGTACGAAAAGGGCCGAAAGCGGCCATGGTCCCTCGCCGAAGACAAAAGAGACCGTCCCCACCGAGCGAAGTCCGGAGGCGGTGGGGACGCACGAACCTACCCGCAACGCAAAGGGTCGGGTCGCCCGTACCTGCTCCCGGAATAAACAGTATCTGTCGCCATGTCATCGCATCATGTAGAAGTACGGAATGATCTTATGGGCCAAGAGCAGCCAGACGGAAATGGTATCATAGGTCTTCATCTCGATAAAGACCTTCCAGAAGATCCGGATCTGGGTATAACAGATGCCGAGGACGGCCAGTTCCACGGCGTAAAGCCCCCACCACCTCCTGGAACGCAACAACTGCAGCAGCGCCAGCACCGCGAAGAGGTAGATGACGATCTCGAGGCTCATACCGAAGCGTACGATCTTGGTGGATTTCAGACAGCTCAAGAGCCCGTAGATGAGGACGAAATAGATGAGCCCGTACGCGTGCACGGGGCCCATCTTGCGGACCGCCAGCAGATAAAAGACGTATCCGACGCACAGCACCGTGGCCCAGGGAGAGATCAGAAGAAAATCCAGAAGATACTTGAACCACGGACCGGTGGCGAACTGGCTGTAGGCCGTGACGCCGGGGTTGGGCTCACCGCTGAGGTGCACCCCTAAGGTAAAATCGACCAAAGAAGAGAAGTTGCCCCATCCCCCCAAAAAGACAAGATAGAGGATCGCCGTGCCGAGGAGCGGCGCCAGCACCAGCCACGCGAAGTCCCCGAGCGGCAGATCCTTCGTGTAATAAAGTTTGAAGACGAGCCAGGCAAAGATAAAAAAGAACATGAGGACGATCGAGGCCTCCTTGATCGTCAGGGCCGTGATAAAAGAGATACAAAATCCGACGAAGGCCCAGCGGCGTCTGGTCATCAGATATTCGAAGAAGAGCCAGAAGGGGATCGCCCAGAAGAGATTGAGGACGCTGTCCTGCAGGACCCGGCGGGACGCCCCCATCAAAAGCGGGCTGCAGGCCAGAAGAAGCGTGTAGAGGGCGGCCACCTCCAGGCCGAGGTAGCGCCGGGCAAAATAATACGAGAGAACCAAAAAAAGGACCGCCGCCACGAAAGACAGGTGGGCGAGCGACCGGTACGTGTCGGGAAATATCTTCAACCAGAGCCCCGTGATGACGGTATAACCGAAGCGCCCCGGGTGCGGAAAGGCCTGCAGTTTCGGCGTATCGAAATAACGGCGCAGCGCCCCGGGGATGGAGCGTACACCCTCGTCGGCAAACGCCTGCGCGTACTTCATGTAATAGCCTTCGTCGGAACTCGTTGCGAAACGGTCCTCCGCCGGGATAGCGCGATAGGCCATCACCAGCGGCACGGCGATCAGCAAAAGACACAACCACTCGAAGAAATAGCTCATCCTGCCTATCCACCACGCTTCATGAACATTCTCCGGTGCGGCCATGATGCGGCCCTCTCCTCTTTCATGTCGTTTTATGTTCATTATCCCGAACCTCGCTGCGTGAACATGGGCAGGGTGACGCAGAAACAGGCCCCCTTGCCGGGTTGCGATGTGACGGTGATATCGCCGCCGTGGTGCTTGACGATCCCGTAGGCCACAAACAGTCCCAGCCCCATGCCGGGGGCGCGGTCGTCCCCGCCGCCCAGGATCCCCTTCGACGTGATGAAGGGATCGAATATCCTGTCTTGCATGTCCTCCCGGATCCCCGGCCCCGTATCGAGAAAGCACACCCGAACGATCTTCGTGCTCAAGTCACTGTCGAGGGTGATGGTCAATCTGCGTTCGGGCAATCCGCCCATGGCGTCGCGGGCGTTGACGATGATGTTGCTGAAGGCCTGGGCCATCTGGGCTGCGTTGCACGCCACGCGCGGCGCCTCGCGTAACTGGGTCACGACCTCGATGTGCCCCTCTTTGAGCATCGTCTCAAGCAGGATCAAGACCTGCTTGATCACGTCCTTGAGGTCTACCAGACCCCTCTTGTCCGCCTTGGACCCCGAAAAGTCCAACAGCGACTTGGCGACCCAGGAACCCCGACGGGCGATATCGATGATCGCCTGGAGCGCATCGGTCTTTGCCCGCAGATCGGCACTGGCATGCGCCAGCTCCGCCCGGCCGAGGATAACCTCAAGGACATTATTAAACTCATGGGCCACTCCGGTCGCGAGCGCCCCAACGGTCGACATCTTGGAGCGCTGCAAGAGCTGCTGCTGGGAGTGGCGCTCCATCGTGACGTCGCGGGAGTGCACGATGAAAAAAGGGGCTGCCGCCGTGACCCGCAAGGGAATGATCGTGACGGCCTTCACCATCTGGCCGCCGCCGGGCCGGGGAACCTCGGCCTCAAACACCTGGGGCTTTCCGGTCTGCGTCACCCGCGCCAGCACCCCCCTCAACTTCTCCCGGGAGCCCGTCGGCCACTGTCCCAGCAGATCGCTGCCGAGGACCTCCTCGCGGCGGCGATCCATCATCGCCAGGCCCGCGCTGTTCACGGAGAGGCACCGGCCTGAATGATCATAGAACTCGATGCCGTCCTTGATCCCCTCGACCAGTCCTTCATAGAGCACCTCCGCGGAAGAGATCTGGACCGCATCGAGCCAGAGTCGGAAGAGAAAGACGATGATGATGCTCAGGATCAGGAAAAACCCGAGGAAGATCAGAATGATGAGAAAACGGACCGTCGGGATCTGCGTCGCCACGTCCACGAAGAGGAGCGTCCACCCCGGCAGGCTCGGCACCGGGATCCGCGCGAAAGAGTAGCGCTGGCCCCGAATCGTCAGGGTGGAGCGGATCGCGTCAAGGTCGTCGAACCCCACGGCCTCCCAGGGCCCTGAGCCGAACTGCCTCGATGAACGCAGCGTCTCCTTCTGGGTCTCGGACAAGGGGCGGATCGTACGAAAGACCCAGTCCGGCCGGCTCGAGACGAAGATCACTCCTTCCGGACTCAATAAAAAGACGTAGGGCCTGGAGCGGAACTGCAGCGAAAGGTTGTCCAGCCGGCCCTTGGCGACCGCCACGCCGAGGACAAAGCCGCTGGGATCGGCGGCCCGCACGACGGGAAACGAAAGATAAAACCCTCTCTCGCCCGAGGTCACCCCCTTGGCGAGGTACACGGCGGGCTCCCCCTCCAGGGCCCTCTGAAAATAGGGACGGAAGCTGTAGTTCTCACCGAGGAAGCTCTTCGGAGAGTCCCTGTTCGAAGAGGCGACGGTGAGGCCGGTGCGGTCCATCAGATAGCACACGTCGGCCCGGAGCGCGTTGCGATAGCGGTCCAGGCGCTCGTTGATGATGGCCCGATCCGGGGCCGACAGGACGGGCTGGGCCAGGGCGTCGGCCAGCTGGGGGTGGCGCGCCATCGCCTCGATGCCGCGCAACCGGTCGATGGTCCTGTCGACGACCTGGGCAAAGAGCTGCGTCTTCAAGAGGCGCGCCCGCGCCTCATCCAGGCGGGCCCGCTGGGAGTGAAACAGGACGACGCGGTAGACCAGGAAAAAAAACAGCGTCAGCGACACGATGGCAAACAGAAGGAAGAAGACGGCGCGCCGCCGGTGCCGCCGGAGAAAAAGGACGGACCGCAGATTCTGCCAGATCGCGAAAAAAGCGATGCTCGCGGCAAGGAGAAAACCAAGAAGGCCGCGGAAAAACGAGATCGGGATGCCCACCGCAGAAAGAAAGACATCCGCATTGAGAACGCGGGCAGGCATGAAATCGGCCGGCGGCACAATGAGGCCCGCCGCCAACCCGTATAAGATCAACGCCGCTGCGGCGACCCGCAAGAAATACGCGCAAAAGAAAGAGGTCAGATCACGGCGCTGGGAAAGATGACTGAGGAGGGCCGCTGCGCCGAGGGCCCCGCCCAAACCCAAGGTATAACGTATGACGATCTCGGCCGTCGCCGTCCCGCCCAAAAACCCCAGGGACGCGACGGGCAGGAGAAAACCATAGAGCCAGCGGGGACAACGAATCCCGAAGAAACGTTCCCATCCCGAGCGGACAAATTCCAGCAAAAAGACAAACGAAAGGAATAAAACGACCAGGCGCGCCAACCGGAAGGACGGCGTGTCCCCCAGACACAACGCCACCATGTCCAACCATTCGTGGACGCCGTGGACGATACCGAACAGGCCCATCCCCAGCCAGGAGAGGCACGGCCTGTCCGGCGAGGGCCTGAAGAGGGCCAGGCACACCAGGCCCAAGAGGATGAAAGAGGCGCCGTAAAAAAAGGCGATGAAATCCAGCTGCTCAGCAAACATCGTCGGGCCTCATAAAAAGATGATGTTCGAAATCTTCATGTTGCACTTGACGATCGTCGAGTCCTTCTCCTTGGGCGTGATGTTGATGCTCTCGACGAACAGGAGGCGCGGCGCGCCCGCCACGCTGTGCATGAACGTCAGGATCTGCTCCATCTGCGCCTCACAGTTCAGGTCCACCGAGACCTTGCGGCTGACCGCATCCTCTTCGGTGTTCAACGGCTTCATGTCGACGATGTAGAGCGACGCGCTGCGGGCCATCTCGTCGGCCTCGCCCAGGAGAGACGCCACCTCCTCTTCCTGCGTGCTCGCTTTATTGACGTAGTAGACCTGGAAGGCGTCGGCCGCGGCCTTGACGCGGTCTTTTTCCGCGACGATCCGAACATTCTTAGAGATGAGATCCGTCTGCGTCGTGATCCGTTCCTCGAGAAGCCTCAGGCGGTTGGCGACGGGCGCGACCAAGAGGTGGACCACCAGCGCCGCGCCCACGGCCACCGCGGCCACGCCGAAGAGCAGCCGCTCCCGCTTGTTGAGACGCGCCAAAAAGGCCAGGTTGATCACGTCATCTCTCCCCACTTCTCAAGCATGCCGGAAAGCTCAAAATCCACCAACTCCCGCCCCTCCACTTTTTTCTTCGAGGTGTAGCGCGTCTTCATCTCCTTGAGGGTGTCTGACTTTTCCAACTCCCCGGCGTAGGCGAAGACGGCGGCCATGGACGTCGCCTCGCCCTTGACGGAAAAGGACCCGCTCTCCCTCAGGCGGACATTGATGACGGCGATCTCCCCGGGGGTCAACCGGTACACCTCGGCCAGGACGTTCAAGAGATACCCGCGGCGGTCCAGATACTTGCGCACGACGCGGACGCGCGAAAAGTCCTTCTCGATCGCCGCCGCCTCGCTGTTGAGCTTCCTGTACTTCTGGTTAAGTTTCTGCAGGTATTCCGCCTTGAGGTAGATGTGGACGAGAAGCGTGGCGAAGATGAAAAGGAGCGTGGTCATCGCCAGGATCCCCGTACGGATCACGTCACGGCCGCGCTCTTCCAGGGCCTGACGGAGCTTCATCTCCTCGGGGATGAGATTGATGCTGAGCGCGACGCTCACCGCGGCCGGGGCGGCCACGTTGAGGAACGAGACCTCCTCCATCGCAAAGACATTCTTGTCAAGGTTGTCGCTGCGCGCGAGTATGTCCGACGCCTCGATGATCTTGATCGGGATACGGAAGGCATCCAGCATCATGACCTCGAGATCGCGCAACCGCCCCACCGCCCCGCAGAAGGCGACAAGGGTCGGTGCCACCTCGATATCCTCAAGATGGTAGGCGTCCAGAGACTTCCTGAGTTCTTCGATATAACGGGTCAGGTGCTTTTCGCGCTCGGTCAAAAGCTGATGCGCGCCGACGGCGATGCTGCGGGAAAAGATCAGCTTACCCTTCAAAAAGACGCCGAAGTCCGTCGTCGTGGTATCCACGTGGATAAGCGCAAACGGCGTGTCCTGCACCTCGAGACGGACGTGCTGGTACACGAGCGCCCCGACCGCCTCGGAAGAAAAAAAGATCCGATCGAGCCGCGCCCCCGCTTCATTGAAGAGCGCGAACTGGCGGTTGACGATATCCTTGTTAACGATGGCCAACAGGAGCTTCGTGTAGCTCTGGCGGAAGACGCCGATATTGACAAAGTCGATGATGACCTCTTCGCGGGCATACGGCGTCAGCCGGCCGGCCTGGAGGTTGATGATGTCCTTGATCTCCTTGGGGTCTTGTGAGGGGATCTCGATGTTCTTGGTGATGAGAAAATGCGCCGATAGACACAGGGCGAGATGGAAGTCGCCGCGGCGGCGGTGGTGCGCGAGGAGCTCCTTCAGCGACGCGACGATCTCCTCGCGGCTCGCCCCGCGGATATCCTTGTAAAAAAACTCCGTCACGATCCGCCGAACGCCGAAGGTTTTGACGCGCGCCGCCTTGATCGCGTCCGTGACAAAATCAAAACAGACCAAGTCCCTCGCTCCCGAAGCGGAAAAGAAACGCGGCCAACGCCTCATCCTCTTCACGCGCCGGGAGCCCTGGGAAGACGTTCGTGTGCTCATGGGGACGTACGCCAATAGCGGGGCTGAACCTCGTAGCCTTCTTCGGCAAAGGTGCGCTCAAAGACGGCGGTCACGGAAAAAGACCTCCCCTTGCCTGCCATCTGCGCCGTGCACGTGGCGGAAAAATACGACGAAGTGACGCTGAGCGCCTGGGCTGCCAACTGCTCCAAAGAAACCTTCTCCGGATCGGTGAGACCGGCAAAGGCCTCAAGATCTCCTGCGATGTCCTCGACAGAGGCAAAGCCGACGTCGTCCGGCGTCCCCCAGCGCGCATCGGGTCCGCGCCGGTACCGGACGATCTTACCGACAAGCTTGGCATCCAGGCCTAAGGCCTCCAGGACCTCTGCCGGTACCGTATTAATATTCAACCGGCCCCCGCCAAAGACCGTGACGTAACCCTTTATATTCTTATATATTGTAGCGTCAAACCCACGAACAAGCA
>CAZCSY010000047.1:0-11202 GCA_964501505.1 uncultured Planctomycetia bacterium | reverse complement strand
AGGGGGATAGAGAGGGCGAAGGGGAAAAGAGCGATGAGAGTTCATGAACTCGCCAAACAACTCGGGATAACGAGCAAGGAACTTTTGGCTCGCCTCAAGGACCGCCACATCGAGGCGAAGAACCACATGACGAGCCTCGACGAGGACGTGGTGAAGCTGTTCCTTGAAGAGCGGGCGGCCAAAACGAGTATGCCTCTCAAGGGAAGGAAGGAAGAGGCGAAGGCAAAAGGCCACAGGCCCGAGGCGAAGAAGTCCCGCAAGACGGAGTTGCCGCCGCTTCCCCCGTCCCAGGAGACGCTTGAGGCGTCCGCCGCCCCGACCGCTGCCCCGCCGTCTGAGGCCGAGGCGCCTCAGACGACGGCGCCGCCGCGGGAGCTCAAGGCGCTCGAGGTCCCCTGTCCGATCAGCATCAAGGACCTGGCAGCCCAGGCCCAGATTCGGGCGAACGACCTGATCAAGACCTTGATGTCCCAATTCAAGATATTTGCCAATATCAATCAGAGCCTCAGCGAGTCGATCGTCCGGGAGGTGCTCAAGATTTACGGCTACGCGCTGACGCTGCCGCCGGCTACGGATGGTCCCTTCGCGGGCGTCATCGAGAAGGTGGACGCGTCGCGCTTCAAGCCCCGTTCGCCCATCGTGACGTTTATGGGCCACGTCGATCACGGCAAGACGTCGCTCTTGGATGCGATCCGCCGGACCAAGGTCGTCGATTCGGAGCATGGCGGCATCACCCAGCACATCGGCGCCTATGAGGTGAAGCTGCCCAAAGGGAGCATTACCTTTTTGGACACGCCGGGTCACGAGGCCTTCACGGCCATGCGGGCCCGCGGGGCCAATGTGACGGACATCGTCGTCCTGGTCGTGGCGGCGGATGACGGCGTCATGCCGCAGACGATCGAGGCCCTCGACCACGCGCGGGCTGCCGGCGTGCCGATCGTCGTCGCGATGAACAAGATCGACAAGGCCTCGGCCGATCTGGACAAGCTCAAGGGGCAGCTCAAGGGGTTAGGTCTGATACCGGAGGACTGGGGGGGCAAGACCATCGCCGTCGGCGTCTCCGCGAGGACCGGCGAGGGGATCGATACGCTCCTCGATATGATCCTCCTGGAAGCAGAGATGTTGGAGCTCAAAGGGCCGGACGATACCGAGGCGGTCGGTGTCGTGATCGAGGCGAAGCTCAGCAAGGGCCGCGGCCCCGTCGCCACGCTCCTCGTGCGCAGCGGCTGCCTGAAGCTCGGTGATTTCGTGGTCGCCGGATACCATCACGGTCGCGTGAAGGCGATACACAACAGTTTCCGTCAGCCCATCAACGAGGCGTATCTGTCGATGCCCGTCGAGGTCCTGGGTCTGTCGGGCGTGCCGGAGGCGGGCGAAAGGTTCTTTGTCGTTGTGGACGAGAAGAAAGCGCGGGAGATCGTCGCCCAGCGGCAGGAGGAGCAGCGCCGCCTGCGTCTGGAGCCGACGGCCAAGAAGGTCCACCTTCACCTCGAAGACCTTTATCAGGAGATCAAGCAGGGCGGGGTCAAGGAGCTCAATATCATCCTCAAGGCCGACGTGCAGGGGTCGCTCGAGGCGATCGAAGATTCATTGAGCAAGCTGAAGGTGACCGAGGTCAAGATCGTCATCATGCACAAGGGCGTCGGCGCCATCAACACGTCAGACGTGGTGCTGGCCATGGCGTCGGACGCCATCATCATCGGTTTTCACGTCGAGCCTGACCCGTTGGCGCGCGAAATGGCCTCGAAGGAAGACATCGACATCCGCACCTACCGCGTCATCTACGAGATCTACAACGATCTGAAGGCGGCGCTGGAAGGGATGCTGGCGCCCAAGATCAAGAAGGTATTTTTAGGCCGTGCCGAGGTCAAGAAGGTCTTCAACCTGACCAAGTACGGCATCGTCGCCGGCTCCACGGTGAAGAAGGGGCGGATCGTGCGCAACGCCCATATCGTCCTGGTGCGCAACGGCCAGGTCGTCCACGAGGGCAAGATCGCGGCGCTCAAGCGCTTCAAGGACGACGTGCGCGAGGTCCAGGAAGGCTACGAGTGCGGCATTTCGATCGCGAACTTCCAGGGGATCCAGGAGGGCGATATTATCGACGCCTTCCAGTTGGAAGAGGTCGCCCGCAAGCTGAACGTGTAACGCGATGCAAAAAAAACGCATTTTGAGCGGGATGCGGCCCACGGGCCGCCTGCACTTAGGGCACCTCGTGGGAGCGCTGAACAATTGGGTCAGCCTCCAGGATGCCTACGAGTGCTTTTTCATGGTGGCGGACTGGCATGCCCTCATGAGCGAGTATGAGAACGTCGCGGTCATCCGGGAGTCGGTCTGGGACAACATCGCCGACTGGCTTGCGGTCGGCGTGGACCCCGAGAAATCCGTCATCTTCATCCAGTCTCAGGTCCCCGAGCACCTCGAGCTCACCATGATCTTTTCGGTCTTGACGCCCCTCGGCTGGCTCGAGCGCTGCCCGACCTACAAGGAGCAGATGCGCGAGATTAAAGGTCGTCACATCGCGACCTACGGCTTTCTGGGCTACCCCGTATTGCAGGCGGCGGACATCGCGCTCTACCAGGCGCACGTCGTGCCCGTCGGAGAAGACCAGTTGCCGCACCTGGAGCTCACGCGCGAGATCGTGCGCCGTTTCAACGGGCTCTATAAGAAGATCTTTCCCGAACCCAAGCCGCTCCTGACCCCCGTGGCCCGGCTCCTGGGCCTCGACGGTCGCAAGATGAGTAAGAGCTACGGAAACGTCGTCGCCCTGTCTGACCCGCCCGACGTCATCAAGAAGAAGGTCCAGGGGATGTTCACGGATCCCAAGAGGATCCGCAAGACCGATCCCGGCCACCCGGAGACGTGCAACGTGCATAGCTACTACGCCGTCTTTTTCCCCGACAAAGAAAAAGAAGTGGCCGAGGATTGCCGCAAGGCGGCCGTCGGCTGCACCGAGTGCAAGAAGAGGCTCGGTGAGGCGCTCTGCGGAATGCTGGCGCCGGTCCAGGAGAGACGCAGCGCCCTCCTGTCGGATAAAGACCGGCTCGAGGCGATCACGGAGGCGGGCCGTCGAAAGGCGCGGGCCTGCGCCCACGCGACGCTGGAAGAGGTGCGCGCCACCTTAGGGTTTGTCCCATGTCCTATAAAGTAAGACTTGAGATCTTCGAAGGGCCGTTCGACCTTCTGTTGTATCTCATCAAGAAGGATGAGATCAACATCTACGATATCCCCATCGTGACCATCCTCGAACAGTACATGCAGTACGTCGAGCTGATGCGGTTGCTGGACCTGAACGTCGCCGGCGAGTTCATCGTCGTGGCGGCGACCCTGATGCAGATCAAATCGAAGATGCTCCTGCCGCAGGAGCCCAGCGTCCTCGAGGAGACCCCGGAGGAAGAACAGGACCCGCGCGCGGACCTCGTCAAGCGCCTCCTGGAATACAGGCAGTTCAAGGAGGCGGCCGAACAGCTGCGGCAGAAGGAGCGCGCCCGCCAGGACATCTTCAGGCGTCAGCCCGTGATGCAGGATGAGGAGAGCGGGGAGGCGTACTTCGAGGCGAGCCTCTTTGACCTGATCAACGCCTTTTCCAAGGCCCTCAAGGATATCCCCAGGGACCTCTTCTATGAGGTCATTAAGGACGAGTTCACCGTCGAAGGCAAGGTCCATGAATTGCTGCACCTTTTCATGGAGATACCGCGCATTGGGCTCACCGGCCTTTTTGCGCGGGTCCGCAGCAAGATGGAGGCGGTGGTGACGTTTCTGGCGGTCCTGGAGCTCATCCGTCTCAAGGAGATCCTCGTCGTCCAGAAGGTCGTCTTCGGCGAGATCGAGATCTTCCGCAACAAAGAGAAGATAGCCGCCCGGACGGCGGAGCCGGAAGCCCCTAAAGAACAGACACCCCAAGAGGTATCGGAATAGATGGAAGAAAAGTTCACGCCTTTCAACAATTCCCTGGACGTGCCGGGCCGGCCGACCCAGCGGACCGAGACGGAAGACGATACGATCTTCAACCTCTCCCTGCGGCCGGCGACGCTCGACGAGTTTGTCGGGCAGAAGGAGCTCGTCGGCAATCTACGCGTCGCGCTGACCGCGGCGCGCCAGCGCCAGGAACCCCTGGAACATGTCCTGTTGTGCGGGCCGCCGGGCCTGGGCAAGACGTGCCTGGCGACGATCATCGCCCACGAGATGGGCACGAAGATCACCGCGACCTCCGGCCCGGCGATCGAACGCGCCGGCGATCTCATCGGGATCCTGACGAACCTCGAAGGGGGGGATGTCCTTTTTATCGACGAGATCCACCGCCTCTCCAAGGTGGTCGAGGAGTTCCTCTATCCCGCCATGGAAAATTTCCAGATCGATTTCGTTATCGACAAGGGGCCGTACGCCCGCACGATCAAGTTCAACCTGAAGCGCTTTACCCTTGTCGGGGCGACGACGCGCAGCGGCCTGATCGGTGCGCCGCTGCGTTCACGCTTTGGCATCTTCCTGCACTTCGACTTCTACGCCGAGGAGGATCTTGGCCGCATCATCGCGCGCTCTGCCGGCTTGTTGGGTATTGCCGTCGATAAAGAGGGCGCAGCGGAGATCGCGCGCCGCGCACGCGGGACCCCGCGCATCGCCAACCGGCTCCTGCGCCGGGTGCGGGATTACGCCCAGGTGAAGGGAGGGGGCGCGATCACCCGCAAGGAGGCGGACGTGGCGCTGGCGAGCCTCGGCATCGACCCGATCGGCTTGAACGAGATGGACCGCAAGGTCCTGCACACGATCCTGTCGACGTACCGGGGCGGCCCGGTGGGTATCGAGGCGCTCGCAGCCACGCTCAACGAAGAGTCGGACACCATCATCGATACCATCGAACCGTTTCTGTTGAAGATGGGCCTCTTAAAGAGAACGGCGCGCGGCCGCGAGGCGACCGAGGCCGCCCGTCGGCATATCCGGACGTCATGAGGGTGCTCCTCCATATCTGTTGCGGCCCTTGTGCTATTTATCCCGCGACTTTTTTGCGTGCGCAGGCGCACCAGGTCGGTGGGTTTTTTTATAACCCGAACATCCAACCTTACGCCGAGTACCGCCGCCGGCAGGACGCCGTGGTGACGATGAGCGAACGCCTCGAGCTCGACGTCATCTATCACCATGATGACGACGAGGAGTTTTCGCGCCGCGTGAGCGCGTTGCCGGACCGCGCCCGGCAGCACGAACTCTGCTGGCGCCTGCGCCTCGCCGAGACGGCGCGGGTGGCCCGGGATAACGGATTCGAGGCCTTCACCACGACGCTCCTGGCAAGTCCCTATCAGGACATCGAGGCGATCGGCCGCATCGGCCGGCAGGTCGCCGCGGCCGCCGGGACGGATTTTCTTTTTCATAACTTCCGCAGGGGTTTCCCCGACAGCCACCGGCGGTCCAAAGAGTGGGAGCTCTACCGTCAGAATTACTGCGGCTGCGCGTATTCCCAGAAGGAGAGTGCGGCCGCGCGGGCGAAAAAGACGAAACAAACAGGTCCGACCCAGGTGTCTCACGGACACGAGCCTGCCCGCGAGGGACGTGGTCCGGCGGCCGTGGGGCGCGACCGTTAAAAATGAGACATAAGACACGGGGTCTGCTGAGTTTCATGGCGGTTGTGTTGTTCCTGGGGGGTGTTGCCGGCGCGTGGGCATGGAATGTCGTCAAGGAGGAGGGCGTCGAGCCGGAGGCGCTGAGGTGGATCCAGGAAGCGTGTCCGCCGGACTTCTTTGGCACACAGATGCAGTTGACACGACGTCGTGCCGAGCGCCTGGTGCGTCGGCTCTACGACGGTGGGGCGCTCGACGTCACGATGGTGCGCGTCCTGGATGCGTTCGCGGGTTTCCGGGTCTTCCTGCCGCTCGATCCCGAACGCCGGCACGATCTCATCGAACTGATCAATAAGAGACTTTCAGACTGCGATTTGGCTCCGGTCGAGGACAGGGGCCAGGAGAGCGTCGTCCTCTGGTTTTGTTAACGGCGTGCCATGTCACGGACACTCATCATCGCCGGCGTCGTCCTTATCCTGACAGGTCTCCTGTGGCCTTTTTTGTCAAAGGGACCGTGGGGCCGTCTGCCCGGTGATATCTTGATCAGGAAAGATAATTTTACCTTCTATTTTCCCATCGCGACTTCGGTCGTCGTAAGCGTCCTGCTTTCCGTTCTCCTATGGTTGTTCAGAAGACCCTGAGGCGTTTCTTATTCGTGGTCACAGGCCTTCTCGTGGCCGTGGCGTGCGTCGAGCCCGGTTTCGGGAGGCAGCCGGTTCTGATCCGCGTCGCCCTCGTCCGGGACAGGCCTCAGGCGTTCGTTGCCGTGGTCGGCAGCTACGAGTTGGTCGACGGCACCGACGGCTCCCTCCTGAAAAAGGGGCGTAACCTTGCCGCCTCCAAGGTGACGGCCACCGGCAGGGGGATTCGTATCGGCAAAGAGGAGTGGTCGAGGCAGCGGATCGTCGTTAAGGTTCGCCGCAAGGCGGGACTCTACGTCAACAAGCGGCCGTACCGCGGCGACCTCCTTATCGCAAAGGAGAAAGGCAACAATCTCCTTTTCGTCAATACGGTGGACATCGAGTCGTATGTCAAGGGCGTCCTCGTCCACGAGATCTCGCCCAAGTGGCCGCTCGCCTCAATCAAGGCCCAGGCGGTGGCGGCCCGCACGTACGCTTTTTATCAGAGGCAGGTCATGAAGGATAAGCTTTATGATGTGACCGCGGACGTCTCTTCGCAGGTCTATGGAGGAAGCAAGGCCGAGAAGGACCGGACGAACCGGGCCGTGAATTTTACCGCCGGCGAGATCCTGACGTACAAGGGCAAGGTCTTTCCGGCGTACTTCCACGCGACCTGCGGCGGCGTGACCGAGAAGGCCTCCGAGCTCTGGCAGATCGACGTCGAACCGCTCGCCGGCGGGCGGCTGTGCTCTTTCTGTTCTTCCTCGCCGCATTATTTCTGGAAGACGGTTCTGGAGTTGAAGGCGATTCGAGACAGACTGGGTGAGCGTTATGTGCTCCAGGGCGAAGCCGCGAACCTGGCGGTCAAAGAGCGCAATCCGACGGGCCGCGTGCGGACACTCGTCATCAAGGATAAAAAAGACAAAACCATGGAGATCTCGGCCAAGGACTTCAGGCAGCTCATGGGGCCGGACGTCGTGCGCAGCACGAATTTCAGCATCACCCTGGAACAGGGCAAGGTAGTCCTGAGCGGCAAGGGGTGGGGGCACGGCGTGGGGCTGTGCCAGTGGGGCGCCTTCGGCATGGCGCGTCAGGGCTACATCTACGAGAAGATCCTCGAGTTCTATTATCCCGGCGCTGTGTTGCAGTCCCTGGATACCTTCCTGATGCGCTCGGATATGGCGACACGGCGCCGGGACGCGTCATGAAGGTGTCGGATTTTGATTATACGTTACCGCAGGCGCTGGTCGCCCAGGCGCCCGCGCCGCGCCGGGACGTTTCCCGGCTGATGGTCCTGGAGAGAAGCGCGCGGTCGATCGGGCACCGCCGTTTTTTGGAGTTGCCGCAGTTCCTGCGGCCGAAGGACCTGTTGGTCCTCAACGACACGAAGGTCGTCCGGGCGCGGCTCTTGGGGCGCCGTTCGTCGGGGGGCCGTGTCGAGGTCCTGCTCCTCGGTAAGGCCGGGGACCGGACGCGCGTCTCGGTCTACCGAACCCTGATCAAGCCCCTGACGCGCCTGCGCCGTGACGAAGAGATATTCTTTGAAAAAGGATTTTCCTGCCGTCTCGTCGATCCCAAGGAGAGACTGGTGGCGTTTGGCAAAGGAGAGGCCGAGCGGGCGATGGCTCAGGTGGGGCACGTCCCCCTGCCACCGTATATCCGCCGGCCGGACCGGCCGCGCGACCGCGTGCGCTACCAGACGGTCTTTGCGCGTGCACCCGGCGCGGTGGCCGCGCCGACCGCCGGCCTGCACTTTACGCGGCGGCTCTTTAAGAGGCTCGAGGCGCGCGGGGTAGGGGTGACGACCCTGACCCTGCACGTCAATTATGCGACCTTTGCGCCGGTCCGTACCGAAGATGTGGCCCTGCACCGGACCCCGGCGGAGTCCTACCTTTTATCCCCGCAGGCCGTGGCGTTGATCCGAAGGACGCGCCGGTCGGGTGGCCGCGTCATCGCGGTGGGGACGACTGCCTGTAAGGCCCTGGAAGATGCGGCCGGGGTCATTTTGAGTTCCCGGCGTCTCTTTGCCCCCATGGAACGAGAGAGTACGCTCTTCATCCATTCCCCGTACCGTTTTCGCGTCGTGGAGGGGCTCATCACCAATTTTCATTTGCCGCGCACGACGCTCTTGATGCTGGTCGCGGCCCTGGCCGGCCGCGATTTTATCCTGCAGGCGTACCGCGAGGCGGTGACAAGAAGGTACCGTTTTTATAGCTACGGCGACGCCATGCTGATTACGTAATAACAAAAAGCCGCCGACTCCTGTCGGCGGAGCTTCACAAGAAGGTTGCAGTTGCTAAGGGGGGACGAATGATACGGCGATTCATTCCTGCTGTTCTGGTTTTTTGCTGCGCCGCGACTGCAGCCCTTCTCCTCGTGTATTCGCGCTCGTTGCCGGCGCTCGACGGGCTGGCCCGTGCCGAGGTCTCTGATAAGGAGCGCGGGACGCTGCGCCAGGAGCTCCTTGAGGCGCATCCGGGCCTCTCGGCGCCGACGACGCAACGCCTGGTGGAGGCGTCCTGGAAACTCTATCAGAAGGAGCATCGGGCCGACCTGCGCCGCGAGGTGGAAGAGCGGACCCGGGAGATCAAGGACCCGTATCGCGACGAAACGGGTCAGGTGTACATGGCCGGCATCGACTCCTACCACTGGCTGCGTCACCTGAAGAATCTCTACGCGACCGGACACGTTGGCGACCGTGTCGAAGGCGGTACCGAGTACGACGTCCTCGCCTCGCGCCCGGTCGACGCCTCCACGCGGCGCAACGTGCACCTGTATCTGGCTTGGCCGCTCATGTGGTTTGCCGAGCGGGCGCACCTTCCTCTGACGTCGGTGCTGTTCGTCCTGCCCGTCGTGATGTTCTTTGCCATCGCGGCTTCTTCTTTTGCATGCGCCAAGAGGATCGGGGCCAGCGACCTTGGGGCCTTCTTTGCCTGTTTTTCGATCACCTTGTCGCCGTTTCTCCTGACGCGCGTCTTCACGGAGTGGTTCGATACCGATATCTACAGCGTCTTTTTCCCTCTGGCCATCCTGACGTCGTATCTCTCCTGTATCGATATCCGCGCGGGGCTCGGGAGGCGCCTTGGGCGGGCGCTGTTGAGCGGCGCCCTGGTGGCGTTGTATGCTTCTACCTGGCAGGGGTGGTGGTTCATCTTTGATATCATCCTTATCGCGAGCGGCCTGTATCTCGTGAATCTCAAGGACGTAGGCCGGCTTGAAGGAGAGGCAACGTCCGACGCGGGCGCGGGTGCCCAGGCCAGGATGCTGGGCGTCTTTTTCGGCGCCTCGGCCGTCTGCGTGATGCTCTTGAACGGCCCTCGCGTCTTTGCCGATTTCATCATGGAGCCGGTGCGCCTGAGCCATATCTTTAACCTCACCCCGGCGAGCGTCTGGCCGAACGTCTATCTGACCGTCGAGGAGTTGAGTCCCGCCTCGGTCCCGGTCATCGTCCAGTCGGTCGGCGGTTTGCTCGTTTTCTTTCTGGGCCTTATGGGTCTGTTGTACGTTTTTGTCGGGGAGCGGCTCCTGCGTCATACGGTCTTCGGCTGCGGCCTCCTGTGCGCGGCCGTCTGGTTTGTCGTGTCCTTTTACGCAGCCCTTCAGGCGTTGCGTCTGGCGCTCCTGTTGATCGTGCCGGCAGGGCTGGCCTTCGGGTTGACCGTCGGCAAGATTCGCGATGCGGTCGAACGCCTGGTCAACCGGCAGGGTCCCCGGCCCGCGATGCGCCTGATGGGTCGCGGCGCCTTTTTGTTCCTCGCGGCGCTGTATCTTTTTACCCATACGACACGGATCTACGCCTCGGCCGCCACGACGCTGCCGAAGTTCAATGACAGCTGGCAGCGGACGCTGGCGCGTATCCGCGCGGAGGCGCCGGCGGACAGCGTGGTGAATTCCTGGTGGGACTTCGGCCACTGGTTCAAGGCGTTGGCCGACCGGCGCGTGCTCTTTGACGGCATGACCCAGAATTCGCCGTACGCCTACTGGATGGCACAGGTCCTGTTTTCCGACGACGAAGAGACCGCCGCGCGGATCCTGAAGATGCTCGATGCGGCCGGCAACCGGGGGGTGGATTTCCTCACCGAAAAGAGGGGCGCGGTGGGCGAGGCGGTGCGCCTTACCCTCACGGCGTTGGCGCTGGGTCCCGAGGGAGCGCGCGTTGAATTAGCCAAGGTCCTGGAGCCCGCCGATGTCGATACCGTGATGCCGCTCCTCTTTCCCGCGGCCGCGCCGCCGGCGTACTTCATTGTGTCTTATGATATGCTGAGCAAGGTCGCGCCTATTTCGTTCATCGGAGACTGGGATTTCAGCAAGGTCGATATGTGGTTCAAGGCCCGCAAGCTCGACCAACCGGAGTTTCTCGAGTACGTCCAGCGGCAGTACAACCTGACGTCCGCAGAGGCCATGGCCGCGTACTGGGACGTCACGATGTTGAATGAAAAGGCGGCGCGCGGCTGGTTCTCTCAGATGCTGGGGTACCGTTCGGATCTGCGGCCCTCCGAGGCATGGCGGGGTCTCTGGATGTTCGAAAACGGCCTCGTCGTCGATTGGCCCGCCAAGCGGGCCTACGTGGTGAGCGGCGCGCCCGACGGTCGCGGCGTGCCTGCGAGCCTCCTGTATATGGAAGACGGCGTGTTTCACGAGGAGCCGCAGCCCGAGGCGACGCTCGACTGGAGCGCCCTGATCGTGCGTCAGGACGAAAAGATCAAGGCGATCCTCCTGCCCGCGACGCTGGGCAAGAGCCTGCTCCTGCGCCTCTACTTCCTGAAAGGGGAGGGTCTGAAGCACTTTCGTCTTTGGAACGAAGAGACCGACGCCGACGATAACGCCATCTATGTCTACAAGGTCCTCTGACCCGAATAAACGATAAACGAAACCGGTTTCCAGGTCGTTCGGTAAAGTGCATAGCGGTGCACCATGAGCGCCATAGTATAATGTCTTTTTCTTTTCAGATAACGCACAACGATAGCGGCGGCAGTGCGGCGCGCTGCGGGGTCATGCACCTGGAGCGCGGCACGCTCGAGACGCCGGTCTTCATG
>CAZCSY010000046.1:0-11319 GCA_964501505.1 uncultured Planctomycetia bacterium | reverse complement strand
CGAGCTTGCCGCCGAAGCCGCCGCCGACGTTCAGCTTGATGACGCGGACATCGGCCTGCTCCATCTTGAGGGTCTTGGCGAGCGCCTCGCGCACCTTGAACGGGGCCTGGGTCGACGTCCACAGCGTGAGGCGCTCCCCGGCGACGCCGTACTGACCGATGGACACGTGCGGCTCCAGGGCGCCATGGGCGGCGCTGGGCAGATAAAAGATGTCTTCGTGGACGTAGTCGGAGTCTTTGAGCGCGGTATCGACGTCGCCGTACTGGACCGGCAGCATCACGCCGATGTTATTCATGGAGGTGTGGATCGCCGGCGCGCCCGGCTTCATGGCCTGGAGCGGGTCGAAGACGGCGGGCAGGACCTCGTAGGCCACGTCGATGAGAGACACGGCCTTCTCGGCCGTAGCCTCGTCCAGCGCCGCCACGGCGCCGATCTCATCGCCGATATAGCGGACCTTCTCGTCCTCAAGCGGCAACTGGTCGACGGTATACGGGAAGAAGTACTCGTTGGAGCCGAACTTGACCTTCGCCGTGTCCGCGGCGGTCACGACGGCCTTGACCCCCGGCAGCCTCTCGGCCTTCGACGTATCGATCCCGAGGATCTTGGCATGCGCGTGCGGGCTGCGCAGCATCTTGCCGACGAGCATGCCGGGCAGACGCATGTCATAGACATACGGCGCCTCGCCCGTCACCTTGGCACGGGCGTCGATGCGCGGCACCGCCTTTCCGACCGGACTCGTCGTTCTTCTCGCCTCCGGACTCATGGTTTCTTCTCCAGGGCGGCGGCGCGCACCGCCTCGATGATCTTGATATAACCCGTGCACCGGCAAAGGTTGCCGTCCAGGCCGCGCATGATCTCCTCATCCGTCGGCCGCGGCTTCTCGTCAAGCAGCGCCTTTGAGGCCAGGATCATCCCCGGCGTGCAATAGCCGCACTGCACCGCGCCCTTGTCGATAAAAGACTGCTGGAGAAAGGAGAGCGCTCCGTTCTCGGCGACCCCTTCGATCGTCGTGATCGTGGCGCCTTCGGCCTCGACCGTCAGCTTCAGGCACGAGAGAATATTCCTGCTGTTCATCAAAACGGTGCACGCCCCGCACTCTCCTTCAAGACAGCCGGGCTTCGTGCCCAAAAGCCCCAGGCGCTCCCGGAGCGTCTCGACGAGGAGCTCGTTATCGGGGACATCGACGGTGGTCTTTTGTCCGTTGAGCGTAAAGGCGATCGTCTTCATTTTTTAAGCCGAGCGATGATCTCTTCGATGTCGAGCTTCAGGCTCAGACGTTTATAATCATCCAGCCGCAGACCGGCCGTGTCCTTTGCCAGCGCCGCCCGCAGGTCGGCAGGCTTGACGTCCCGGGGTGCCTTTCCCTCAAAGACGCTCTGCGTTTCTTTGAGACGCGCCGGCACCGCCACCCCGGAATTCAGGACGAGGTGCACGTTGTTGAGAGGGCCGTTTCTGTCTTCGGCGCTGAAGGCTACGGCCATCGCAGGGATATCGACGGGCATGGTGCGCGTGTGGCGCAGGTAAAACGCCGCCCGGCGGCCCTTCAGCAATTCAATCGACGAAAGGATAAACGGGCCGCTGGGTTTGCGCGAGACGAAGGTATCGACGGACATCTCCTGGCGGCCGGCCGGCGTCTCCAGGATGAACCGCGCCTCAAGGGACATCAGCACCGGCGGCAGGTCGGCCCAGAAGAAACGGCTGGCGATATTCCCGCCGATCGTGGCCATGTTGCGCAACGGCGTCGTCGCCAGTTGCCGGCAGGCGGCGTGAAGAGAAGGAAAGTCCTCCACGACAACCGGCAGGCGCTCGATCTCGGCGATCGTCGCCATGGCACCCAGGCGCAGCGTCGTCTTCGTCTCCCTGACGCCGCCGAGCGCTTTGATCCGGCCCAGGCCTACGACGTCCTGCGGCCCCTTCTGCGTCTTCTTGAGGGTATTCAAAAGGATCGTCCCCCCGGCCAGAAGACAGCTCTGCGGACGCTTCAGGAGCGCCAGCGCCTCCATAAGAGATTTAGGCGCGTGATAGGTAAAAGGACACAGATGAGACATATTCTTCAGACAAAACGCAAAAGGACACCCAGCACGGCAGCGCTGATAAGGATCAACATGGGTTCGACCTTCGTGTACATGAACAAGGTAAAGGCGGCAACGACCAGGACGAGCGCCGGCCAACGCACGAGAAGCTGCGGCTGGACCGTCTTGAAGGCCGTGGCGATGATCAAGGCAAAGACGGCCAGCTGGATGGCGCCGAAGGCGCTGCCCACCGCCGGCACATCCCGGTACTTCTTGTACAAGACGGTGGCAAAGAGGACGAGCGTCACCGGCGCCAGCAGATTCGCCGCATTGGCGACCACCGCCCCCCCTACGCCGGCCATCTTGTTGCCGACGTACGTCGCGTACTTGACCGAGATCGCGCCCGGAAACATCTTGACGATACCGGAGACCTCCAGGAACTCTCCCGGCGTCAGCCAGCGGTAGCGCTCCACAACCTCCCGCTCCGTCAACGGCAGGAACGAATACGCCCCGCCGATGGCAAACAGGCCTATCTTAAAAAACGCCAGAAACAACTGTCCGTATATCACGTTTCACCTCGTCGCGGCGGCCGGCGCATGAGACAGATCGGACCTCCTTGTCCCCTCTTTAATGGCCGGCACCGCGGACCATGACCAGGGCGTGCGGGATAAGGTCCGCGATCGCCGCGAACGACTCAGCCGCACCCCTGGGGCTGCCCGGCAGGTTGACGATCAGTGTGCGGCCGCGCACGCCGCACAGGCCGCGCGACAGACACGCGAAACGCGTCTTCTTCATGCCAGCCGAACGCATCACCTCGGACAGGCCCGGGATATCCTTCTCCAGGACCGAGCGGGTGGCCTCGGGGGTGACGTCGCGCGGACCGACCCCCGTGCCGCCCGTCGACAAAACGACGTCGGCCTCGGCGCTCAACGAGCGCAGGCGCCGCGCGATGGCCTTCTCGTCATCCGGCACCACGCCACAAGCCACGCAACGGGCCCCGGTGCGCGCCACGAGACGCCGCAACACCGCGCCGCTCTCATCGCGGCGGCGCCGGGCCGCGCACGCATCGCTGACCGTCAAGACGGCCATCCTCAAACCCTTTAGCTCGGCCCTGCAGCCACGCCTCTTCATCCCGCCCTGCACTTTCCCGAACGGCTCCGAAACTGTTTCCAGGGTTTCCCGGGAAAACCTACTCGCCGGCCCTCTCGATAATGGTGCTGACCTGACCCTGCAGATAGCGCTTGTTGCGCTCCGGGAGCAGGTTCTGGATCTTCCCTTTAAACTCGTTCTTCAGCCACAGGATGCGCGGGCTGCTGATGTACGAGGAGATCTTAAATGGGAACGCGACAAAGGGCTCGTCGTGCTTCAGATAGGTCAAGAGCTTCTTGAACGTCCGCGACTCGTTCAGGAGCTGCGAGCTCAGGCTTGCCGAGAGATAGCCGTCCATCGTCTCGTAGGACTGGACCTTGCTCTCGAGCTGCGCGTTCACGAGGGAAGACGCCAGCTTCACCTCGACGCTGTAATCCCCGCGGCCGCCGTTAAAGAAGATCGACAGGTCGCCGAACGGCAGCCGCTTCAACGACATGATGCCCAAAAAGTCGGCCACCGCGTTGAGAATGGGGTTGTGCTCGATCTCGCCGTTCACCACGAAGACCTGTCCCTTGATCTGATCGGTCAGCCGGTTGTCAAAACGCAGGTCGCCTTCGAGCTGTCCTTGCGTCAGCGTCGACTTCGGGGCCGATGTGGCGACGTACTTGCGGATATTGACGTCCCGCACGTGGAGCTCGCCCTTGACACAGAGCTCTTCAGGGGAAGAAATAAGGTACGCCTCCCCCTCCAGGTTGCCGCCGTAGCAGCTGGCCTTGACGTGTTTCAACCCGAGGGCGCCGGGCAGCTTGCGCAGGACGCCGAAGAGATATTCAAGCTGTACCTCCCTCTGGAAGGAGTTTTCCGGTGTCGCGGCCGCGTCCGCTGCCGCCGAGGCCGTCAGGCCAATGTCAAGATAGCGCGAATAGAGATAGAGATCCTCGTCATAGCCCAGGCGGAAGTCCTTGAAATCAAAAACGAACTGCTGGATGGTAGCGCGGCGCGCGAAACGCACCGACCCGCCAGCGAGACCGCGCAGGTGGTCCCCCTTCCAGTCGGCATCCATCCGCCAGGTAAACTGCGGGGCGCCGGCCACCCGGGAGAGCGACTGCAGGGACAAGGCCACGTGCGGATGCAACGGCGCCGAGAGCGTCAGGTCCGCGGAAAACGGAATGCCGTTCAGCTCGAGGCAAAGGCCCTCGCCCGAGAACTGATTGCGTGAAAAGACGGCCTTGCCGTTCATCTTCGAAAAACAGAAAGAGTCGAAAAAGGTGAACGCGCCGTTCTTGAGGCCCACCGAGAGCGCTGTCTCCGGATGCAGGATATCTCCCTGCATAACGCCCACGAGGTCCAGGACGCCGCGCGCCCGCACATTGCCGCGGTTCAGGACCGGGAAATCGTCGAGAAGGACATTGGCCATCTCGAGCCTCAGATCGACGACCGCGTCCTCGCCCGTGATGTGCTCGGCGGTCGCGTGGCCGAAGATCTTGAGGTGGGCGTTGCTCAATTCGATGGGCGCGATCTCCAGGCGCTCTTCGGTGCGCGAGGCCTGGAACTCATAATCAAAGGGCTCGTAGAAGGCGCTGCCCTCAAAGACGTCGAAATCCGGAAACGCGGCGTAGCGAACCTTTAAGAGAGCGACCTGGCCGCGCAGGGTATAAAGCTCGCTGTTGACGGCATTGAGATACCCCGAGACGCTGAGGTGGATCGTGTCGTCGAAGAAGACGTCGCGGCACGCAAACTGGAACGTATCGTAAAAGACCAAAGGCATCTGCAGATTCGAGAGGCGCCTGCCCACATCCACGAGTTGCGTGAACCGCACCGTGACCAGACGCAGCGTCGTGATACGGACATTCTTGATCCGCAGCGGCCGGCGCACGTACGAAAGACCCTCAAATCCCATGTCGATACGCTCGGCGTCAAAGAGGGACTGCGGGCCCCGGTGGATCGTGACGCCGGTGAGCGTCAGCCCCCTGAAGACGTTAAAAGAGACGCCCCGCACCCCCAGGGTGCCGCCCGCCGCCGCGGCCATCTCGGCCCGGGTGGCGGCGAGCATCCGGACGGCCAAGAGCGTCCCGGCAAAGTTCACGGCGAAGACTCCGAGGATGACCCCGGCCGCGCCATAGAGGAGCCCCCGGCGCGTCTTACGGGGAGAGCTCAAGGAAGAGTTTGTCATCGCGGAAGACTTTTATCCGATCGACGTAATCGTAGACGAGGTATGCGTGGTGAAAGAGGGACTTGTACGAACGCGGAGACTTCTTATCGTAAAAGACGAAGAAGAGCGGCTGCGAGAAGAGTTCCTTGCGGATCTCCTTCATGAGCGCCTCCTCCTGTTCATTCAAGGCGGACTCGGCCTTAAAGGTGGTGATCATCTTGTAGATGAGGACCTTGGCAAAGACCACGCCCTTGTCCTTCGGGTGCTGGCGGATAAACGACGAGAGCCTCTTGATGGAATTGAAATAATCCGTGTTGTCATAATAATACTCGCCAAGCGCGAACATGGACTGCGGGGCATACGGAGACTCCGGCGCCTCGTTGATCACGCGGCGCAGGTGGATGATCGCAAAGTCTGTCTGGCCGTCTTCAAAGGCCGAGACACCCGCCCGGTAGTGGTCGGCCGTCTCGGAAAACGACGCGCAACCGGCCATGCCCGCGATGAGTGCCAGGATGAAACAAGAAGCAAAAACGGTGTTCTTCACGAGACCCATTATACCCCCCGATGCATGAAAATCAAACGTTATGCCAGATCCGCTTCGATGCGCGCCGCCCGCCCCGAGCGCACGAGCGCGGCGTGCGGCGCCGGTATCGTATCGCCGGCAAAGTTGTGCACGCTCCCTTCGTCCGTCACCAGAGAAATCGACTGGATACGCGCGCCGGCCGCCCCGAAGGTGTTCTTCCTCTTTGGGTTGCGATAGATGACAGGGGTCTTGGCCAAAAAGAGAAAGGCATACCCGCCTCTGGGCACCTCGAGCAACGCCGTCTCCCCCAACGGGACCCGGCGGCTGGTCTTTGTAAAAAACCGACGGTGCAGCGCGGGCGCCAGGCGCAGGTTGAGCGCGCCCGCCGCATCCACGAAGAAAGGCCGGGGCCCGATGCTCATCAAGAGCCACATGTGCAGGAACTCGGCCGTCGAACCGCTCAGGCGGGCCACAAAACCCCGTCCGTGCTGGGACGCGTCGGCGTGGGCGCTCGAGACGATGAACGACGAATTCTCAAGGATGCTGCGGCCGTATACCCGGGGCTTCTGAAAAGGGATCAGCGCGCGGTCCATCTCGTTATAAAAGGCCTCGTAGAGACCGTTGCGCAAGAGCTCGAGGAAAAACTTGTATTCCATGTGCAGCCATATCGACTCGTTCTCAAGCCAGCCGGGCACGAAGGCCTTGCAGCGGCCCAGCTCCAGGCTCTCGTCTCTCAACGACGCGTTCACCTTGTACATCTTGAGTTTTTTATCCCACAAGGGGCTCTTCTTCGCGGCCTCATGGAGCGCCGCGGCGTCCTGCCCCGGAGCGCGCATCGCGTGGACGAACCCCTCGAGGAAGAACGGCAGCCTCTTTTGTTCAAACCGTCGCACCGAGATGTGGGACCGCCCGCCGGCATCCGTCGCGCTATCGTATTCCAGCGCGTTGTAAGAAAAGTACGTGGTGAGGCCCTTGCCGCCGGGGTCGCGGGCCCGGGACAACCCTTCGTCGAGCTTTTTGAGCGCCAGGTCGAAAAAGGCGAGGCAATCCCCCCAACTCCTGGAGACCGTCTCGCCGCTCACGCCCCGGCGCACCTCCTGACGGAAGAACTCTTTGGCGCCGTGGGACCGGTCCCAGTAATCGTGAGGCGACAACGGGGCCTGCAACAGGTCTTTGAGCGCGTCAAAGAAACGCGCCCCCTCCGCCGGCAGCGCGATGAGATAATCATGGGGCACGCGGCAGGCCTGGGCCCACTCCCTCAACTTCACGATCAGGCGTTTGATCTCAAACGTCTCGCTCACGGAAGAACCGAAGAGCGCCGGCAGGCCGTTGAGCGCGTCGTACCAGTTGGGCTTGCCCGCCTCCATCTCGACGCCCACCCCCGCGGGATCGAGGGTCGCCAACTTATTGCAGACGAGACACAGCAGCTTGGCCGCGAGCGTCGTCCTGAAGACCTCTCCTTCGCCGTGGCGCGTGCGCACGCAGTGCCTGTCGCGCGGCCGCTGGCGGATGATCCTGTCTTTTGCCTCATCCGTCCCGAGGCTGTGGTGCTGACGCACCCGGCCGTGGACGACGACATAGCGCTCGCTGCGCGGCCGCACAAAGACGTGCGTGTCGAAATACGTAAAGGTGGCATCCTCGAAGAGGAGCGCGCGCATCCGGTCCGGAAAGACCGCGAAGAAACTCTCCAAGAGATCCGTATTATACGTCCAGTGGTCCGACCAGTATCCATCGCCGAACGCCGCCTCCGTCACCGGCGTCCCCAGACCGAGCAGCCCTGTGGCGAACTCTTCATGAGAACAGGCAAGCGGCACGCGCCGCTCCTCCAGGTAGCGGAAGGCCTCGCCCAGATCAAAGGGCCCCGCGAGGAACGACGCCAGCCCCTGGGCCTCCTTGCGGGGCAGGGCCCCGGCGAGGCGGCTCTTTAAGAACTGCTCCTGCGGGATGACAAAGCGCTCCCCGCGCAGGACGAGCGGATTGTAGCCGTCGAGCTGGATCAGGTTCAGGAACACGCGGACATTGCCGTCGCCGACCGCGGGATGGAAGAAGACGTCGCAGCGGCGGTTCTGGTTCACGTCGCGGTAATTGCCTTCCCCTTGCGAAAAATACGTCGGCGCCACCAGAAACCGGTTGTAGTCCCTCTCGAGATCGCCGTGTTTGCGCGAATACACATAGACGCTGCGCGTGGTCCCATCCGCCGATAACGACACCGGAAAGCCGCCGCGCAGGATGTTGTCGAGATAGGTCTGCTGCGCATAGAGGTCGAAGACAGGCTCGCCGCTCACGGTCAGGATGCGACCGAAGATCACACCGCACTGCCGGACGTTCTCGCGGCGTTTGGCCGCGATGAAGGCTTCGTCGATCTTTTTGATCCGGTAGCGCGCGACGTCGTCGGCGTCAAAGACGTGACCGACGAGAGAGATGAGACGCCGCTCTTGGCCGGGGGAAAGCGTCCAGGAAAAGGGAGTAAAGGCGCAAGGTGTGATGTTCTGGGCGATCTGGCGGCGGGGGGGAACGAAGCGGCCCGGGCGCGCGAAGACCCACGGCAGCGAGAGGTCCGAGACCGGACCGAAGACCGCGCGCGGATCGACGATGATCCGCCGGCCCGAACGCTGCCCCTTTTCGAAAGAGGTATAAAAATTCGCGCCCCGGACAACGGCGACCTGCGTGGTGTCGCCCGGGTCGGTCGTCAACTTGAAGAGAGAGATCCCGGCATGGCGTCCGTCCACCGTCATCCAGGCCTCGATGGTACGGCCCATCTCCTTTAAAAACCAGTTGGAGATCCCGTGGGGCAGGATGACGCTCAATCCGTCGAGGGCCGAGAGACGCAGCGCCTTTGTCTTCGACGTGTTTTTGATCGTCAGCGTCCGCACGAGGGCAGCGTAGGGCGCCTGAGGCAGGGTGAAGTACTCGACCTCCGTCTCCAGGTTCATCCGCGCGTGCGTCTCGGTCAACGTCAGGCTGCACGGCCGGATGCGCAAGACCTGTGTCACGCCCCTGTCGGTAAGGGAACGGCTCGGCGAAAAGGGCTCGTAAAAAACGCCCCCGCCGGTCGTGCCGATCTTCAAAAAGGTCCGAAACCCCTGCGTCGGCGTCAGCTGATACGCCTTGTTGGCCGGCAGGAACTCCATGATCGCGCTGTCTTTGGAGCGGACCCCCATGCTCGCGATGCATTGGCCGCGGTTGACATAAAAGGCCCACAGCGGAATCCCCCAGCAGCCGGCGATGCCAGGGAAGAAACTCGACCAAGGCCTGGCCTGGTTATAATCCTTGATGATGAAGGTGCCGTCTTTGTCCAGCTTGTAGCCGACCACGTCGGAACGCTCCTGTCGTCTTGCCCGTCGTTAGCGATCTGATGCGAGAATGTCGATGAAGACCTTGACGATCTGCGGGTCGAACTGGGTGCCCATCCCTTCGCGCAGGATCTGTATCGCTTCTTCCTTCGGGATCGCCTTGTGGTAGGGCCGGTCCGAGGTCACGGCCTCATAGACGTCCACGACCGCGACGATGCGCGCCCCCAGAGGGATCTCCTGCCCCTTGAGGCCGCGCGGATACCCCCCGCCGTCCCAATGCTCGTGGTGACCGAGGATGATGGGTACGATATCTTTCAAAAAGCCGGCCACGGAGATGATGTCCGCGCCGATGACGGGATGCTTCTTGACCTCCTCGTACTCCTCGGCGGTCAGCTTGCCCGGCTTCAAAAGGATCTTGTCGGAGATGCCGAGCTTGCCGATGTCGTGCAGCATGGCCGCCCGGCGCACGTTGTCCACGTCCTGGTCGTTCATGCCCATCTTGCGCGCGACCTTCTCGGCGTACTCGACCATGCGATCGCAGTGCTCCTTCGTGCGGCGGTCCCGCAGCTCGATGCTTTTCGCCAAGGAGTAGACCGCCTCCAGGATGCTGCGCTCCGAGCGCACCGCAAAGAAAGAAAGCTTCTGCTTGACCGAATCGATGAAGCGCCGCCGGTCGTCGTCGGTCACGCGGTCCAGCGTGCGCTCGCCGATCTCATGGCCGTAGGACGCCACCCCGTCGCCGCCGCGCTCCTTGACGCGGTAAATGCTCTCCTCGCCCGCGTCGATCATTTCCTCGACGGAGAAGAGCGGGTCTTCGGGGTAGCTGACCACGCCGAAGCTGCCTTTAAGCTTAATGAGCGTGTCGCCGCCGAAGTTGCGGGTGCGGAAGAGTTCGATCAGCTTGCCCGCCACGCTGAACGCGTCCCCGCGGTTGGTGTCCGGAAGGATCACGGCGAACTCCTCCCCGCCCCAGCGCGCCACGACGTCGTTGCTGCGCAGTTCCGTCTTCAGGAAACGGGCCACCTGCTTGAGGATCCTGTCCCCGAACTGGTGGCCGTAACTATCGTTGATGGACTTGAAGTAGTCGATATCGATCATCATAATCGATAAAGGTGAGAGCGCCCGCTTGGAGCGTTCGAACTCGGCGCTCAGGCGCTCCCGGAAGTAGCGGAAGTTGAAGATCTCGGTCAGCGGGTCCTTGAGCGCCAGCCCCTCGAGTTTGTCCTTGACCTCGCTCAGGCGCTGCTCCGCCTCCACGCGGTCCGAGATATCGACGTCCATGCGGTAGATCTCGATGACGCGGCCCTGCTGCAAGATGGGAAAGACCGACGAATAAACGGTGAGGTGGCGGCCAAACTTGTTGCGGACGAGCCACTCCCGCGGCGGGGTCGGCCGGCCGGTCTCCTTGATCGACTCGAAGAGCCGCTGGAACTCCCGGCTGTCCGCCTCGTTCAGGAGCAGGTCCGACAAGGTCTTGCCGATGGCCTCGTGGCTCGTGTAGCCGTAGAGCACCTCGGAGGCGTAATTCCACTCCAGGATCTTTGCGTCGAGGGAGAAGCCCTGGATCGCGATGTTCGGCGTGTTCTCGATGACGGATTCGAAGCGCTGGTAGGCGGAGGCCATCTCCTCTTGCATCCACTTGCGCTCCGTCACGTCGATGACGATGTACTCGAAGAACTGCAGATCGCCCTCCCCGCCCTTGACGGCGCGGCCCGACAGGAGGACCCAGATGGGACGCCCGTCCGTGGCCTTCAGGCGCATCTCCCGCAGGACCGAGCCTTTCTGCAAGAGGGTGTTCTTGAACTTCTCTGCGTCCTCGGCGCTCGCGCAGATGTTCGCGAAGGAGATCCCGAAAAAGTCTTCCTTCTGGTACCCCAGCAACCGCAGGAGCACATCATTGACCTCGATGAAATGACTCTTGCTGCGCGACAGGACCTCGCGGCAGAAGCCGACCTCGAGGCTCGTCATGGCCACCGTCAGCTCTTCATTCTGGCGGCGCAGGACCTGGCCCACGCGCTGCAGGTACACGAAGTAAAGCAGGAGCGCGGAGGCCACGGTGTATTGAAAGACAAGGACGTTCGTAGAAACGGGGCACGACAGGACGTCCTGGCGCGACACCCACCACACGAAGGTCCATCCGAGCTGCCCCGTTGCACGGTGATACGGCACGAGGGCGAACAGAAGAAGGATGGTCCCGAACACGAAAAAGTTCAGGAAGAAGTGCGCCCCCTCGGTACGGGACATGAAGAC
>CAZCSY010000045.1:0-11444 GCA_964501505.1 uncultured Planctomycetia bacterium | reverse complement strand
AGCTATGACTCTATCGATGAGCATCTGGTCAAGTTGAACCTCTACACGTCTCTGGATGCGCAGGTCTTCTTTGACGCAGGCCGCCGCATCCGGGGGGCAAACCTTTTGGCCGCTTTTGTCCTGAAGCCTCTTTACGTCTTTTTGAGAAAGTATGTCCTTCAACGCGCTTTTCTTGACGGCTGGGAGGGGTTGTTGATCAGTTGGATGACGGCGTTCAACGTGTTGATCACGCACACGAAGTTGTGGGAGTTGACGAAGAAGGAGACCCGACAGCCGTGAGCCTCAGCCGTGACACCCTCAGGAACGCGTATCTGGTCGTGCGGTTCTGCGTCCTGTTGCCCCTGTGGGTCTTGCGGATGCTGACGTTGAAGAAGATTCGCTTCCAGGACGTCAAAACGATCCTGATTGTGCGCCACGACCGCATCGGTGACATGGTGCTGACGACGCCGCTCTTTCAGGCATTGAGGCGGGTTTTTGTGGGGGCGCGCATCGTCGTCTTGGCCTCACGCGTCAACGCCGCCGTCATCGAACACCACCCGTGTGTGGACGAGGTGATCGTCTATCAAGACGAGGAGCAATGGCGCCGCCTGGGCCGTTCTCTTGAGATCGATCTGGCGATCGACGCCTATTATACCTATCTTTTCCGGCCGGCGTGGCACACCGTCCTTTCGGGCGCGCGCTACCGGTTGGGGTTTGAAAAAGCGGGCCGCGAGGTCTGTTTTAATGTGCGCGGACCCCAAGAGGGAAAGCCGCAGCAGATGGTTGATCAGCTCCTGGAGTTGGTCCGGTCTTTGGGCGTGGCGGTGAGAGAAAAGGAGCCGAAGCTCTATTTGAGCGACGAAGAGAAACAATGGGCCGCTGATGCGTTGGTCCGTCAGGGCATGGCCGGTGACGTCATCAAGGTGGCCTTTCATCCGGGCGCCTATTATCCGTCCCAGCGCTGGCCGCTGGAGCGGTTTATCGCGCTGGGGCAACGGCTGCTGGAGCGTGAACCGGCCGCGCGGCTCCTCGTCTTCGGAGGTCCGAAAGAGAACGATTTGCTGGAGCGGGTCCGGGCGGCTTTTACGGATGCGCGCGCCAAGGTCTTTTCCGGATTGGGCATCAGGCAGTTCATGGCGCTCTTGTCTTTTTGCAGCGTCTCGGTCTGCAACAACTCCGGTGCCCTGCACATCTCGTGCGGTCTGGGCGTGCCGACGGTCTCGTGGCTGGGTCCGGCTGACCCCG
Source organism: uncultured Planctomycetia bacterium (assembly GCA_964501505.1). Lineage (GTDB taxonomy): Bacteria > Omnitrophota > Gorgyraeia > Velamenicoccales > Velamenicoccaceae > CAZCSY01. Next base: position 10,220 of record CAZCSY010000045.1, on the reverse strand, counting down.
TCCTGTGGCGGCCGCGTGGCCCAAGGGACATCCTCGTCGGCAAAAAGGTCCCGTGCCAGCCGTGTTATCGCGACGTGTGCGGCCGGCATACGTGTCTTCTCGCTATCGCGGTCGACGAGGTCTGGCAGGCGCTCCAAAAACAATTGCATGCATAAGATTCCTATTCTTTATATTACTTGTTTTGGTTCGATGCAGGGCGGGGGGCAGAAGAGCCTGTATCTGCTCATCAAGCACCTGGACAAGGAGCGGTTCCGGCCTTTCCTCGTCGTACCTCAGGCCGGTGCGCTCAAGGATGCGGTGGAGCGCTTGGGGGTGGAGGTCTTTGTCCTGCCGCTGGGGCGGCTGCGCAGCCTGAATATCTCTAGGACGCTGCGAGGCTATCGGACGTTCGGCCGCATCATCGATGAGACACAGGCGCATATCGTCTCCACCGATTCGGTTCGTGAGACTTTCTACGCGCGCCTCGCCTGCCGCCGGCGGGGCGCATCCGTGCTGCTGCACCTGCGCGTGGCGGACATCAACAGGTGGCTGGACAGGATGCTTTATGCGTCGAGCGATGCGCTGATCGCCGTCTCTCATGCCGCCGCCGATCGTTTCAACGGCATGGACAAGGAAAGCAAGGTGACGGTCGTTTACAACGGGGTGGAGCTGGATAGCCTTCTGCCTGCACCGCCGCGGCCGCCGGACGGCCGGTTGCGCATCGGTTGCTTCGGCCGCTTGGAGCCGCGTAAAGGGATCGATGTCCTCATCAGGGCCGTCGCGCGTCTGAAGGCAAGGCCGTTGTCTATCCATCTTTTCGGCGATGGGGAGGCGGCCTATGAGCGTCATCTGAAAAGATTGGCCGCCGGCGATGACCGCATCCATTTTGAGGGGTTCGTTGAGGACGCCGCCGACCGGATGCGGCAGATGGACGCGGTCGTCCTTGCGTCGAGAAGGGGGGAAGGGTTGTCGCGGGCCGTCATCGAGGCGATGGCCCTGGCGCGTCCGGTTATCGTCAGCGATATCCCCAGCAATCCCGAGTTGGTGGGCAGCGATCAGGAGGCGTTCATCTTTCGCAACAATGATGACGCAGAGCTGGCCCGTCTGTTAGACGGCATCCTGAAGCAGCCGGATGTCCTCATCGAGGCGGGCAGGCGGGCACGCTGCCGGGCCGAAGCGTTTTTTGATCTGGAGAAGAACACGCGCCGGATAGAGGAGATCTATGACCGGGTGGCGCAGCACAAGCCAGGCCGGTCGTCTGGCGGCGTCCCGCAAAAGGCAATGCCTCTCGGGACCTTTCGCAAGATTCTCATTGTCAACCTGGGCGGGATCGGCGACCTCTTCTTGTCATCCGCCGCCTTGGGTGCCCTGCGGCGTCACTTTGCAGACGCCCGCATCGTCTTTTGCGGGGTGCCGCGCACGGCCGCTTTCGCCAGGAGTCTGGGATGTTTTGACGCCGTGCTGCCCTTTTCGGCCTACGAAGAAGGGACGCGGCGCTTTGTGGGAGGCCGGCTGCGATCGTTCGTCGGGATGATAGCCGCTTTGCGGCGCGAGCGGTTTGATCTGGCCCTTAACATGCGGACCCTTCATTCGCGCGCCGGCGCATGGAAGATGGCGCTTTTATTTTTTGCCGTCGGCGCACGCCGGCGGGCAGGCCGGGATACGGACGGCCGCGGTTTCTTTTTCACGATCAAGGTTCCGGAAACGACGCGGGGCGAAAAGCATGAGATAGAGTATGACCTCGACACGGTGCGCGCCCTGGGCGTGCCGGTTTCCGGGGCAAAGCCGCTGGTGCTTGTTTCTGAAGATGTCCGTAAGGCCGTCGATGATTTCTTGGACCGCAACGGCATCACCGGGACGGATCGCCTGGTCGGGGTCAACCCCGGCGGTGCCTTGTCGCATCGGTGGCCCCTGGCGTCCTTCGGTGAGGCCTTAAAGCAACTCTTGGGCCGCAAGCCCGCTGTCGTCGTGGTGACGGGCGGCAGGGGCGAGCAGGGACTGGGGGAAGCCCTGGTCGGCGCCTTGAGAGGATATCGCGTGGTGAATGCCGCGGGCCGGTTATCGTGGGAAGAGTTGGGCGCCCTCTTGGAGCGATGCGATCTTTTTATTACTAATGACACGGGCCCGATGCACGTGGCCGCTGTCTTGAAGACCCCCCTTGTGGCCATCTTCGGGCCGGGCTATCTGGTCCGTTTTGATCCGCGTCACTTGTCGGATAAAGCGATCGTCCTGTACGAGAAGGCGTGCTGCGCGCCTTGCGACAAGTTGAGCTGTCGCGACCTGCAGTGCCTCAAGCGTATTACGCCCCAGGCGGTGGTCGCCGCGGGCCTTGAGCTATTGGAGCGGGAAAATAATGACTCAGGAACACCTTCCTGATTTTGTGTGTCCGGCGTGCCGCGGCAGCCTGAAGATAAAGTCGGCCGAAGGGGTACGGGTCTGCGGTTCGTGCCGGGCCACGTGGCCCGTCGTGGAGGGCGTGCCGGATTTTCGCTCGGTCCGCGACCGGTACTGGGGTGAGGTTCCGCAGGAGCTGACGGACCGGCTTTTGGCGACGTGTCGCGAAAAAGGGTGGCGTGAAGGGGTGAAGGAGTTTTTCCAGGAACGCGAGCCCGGTTATTATGAGTATCTGACCGATAAGACGCGGGCTAACTGGAGTTACCTGTTGTCGCTGCCCAAGACCGCGCGGATACTGGATGCCGGCTGCGGCTGGGGCGCTCTGTCGTTTCCGCTGGCCGAGCAGTTCGGCGAGGTCTACGCCCTGGACGTCGTTCCTCAACGTTGCGCCTTTGTCACCGCGAGGCGTGAACAGGACCATCAACCGGGCGTCATCCCCGTCTGCGCTCAAGTGACGCGCCTGCCGTTCGCCGACGACTTCTTCGATGCCGCTGTCTTGAACGGCGTCCTCGAATGGATACCGAGCACCGAGGACGGTGATCCCGCCCGGGTCCAGGAGGCGGCGCTCAAGGAAATCTACCGCGTCCTCAAGCCCGGCGGGGTTCTGTATCTCGCGATCGAGAACCGTTGGTCCGCGATCAACTTCATGGGGTTCCGGGACACGCACTCGGGCCTGCGTTTCGCGCCGGTCCTGCCGCGGGTCCTGGCGAACGCGTACAGCCGCATCGCGCGCAAAAAGGACTTTCGGGAGTACACGTACACGTACGCCGAGCATAAAAAAATATTGCGCAGGGTCGGTTTCGACAGGTTGTGTTTTTACGCGCCGCTGCCCACGTACCGGCGTTTCTATTATTTTCTTCCCATCGATGATGCCCGATGGGTGCGTTTCTTTTTGAAGAAACTCGTCTCCTCGCGCAACCGGCTCCAGCGGTTCTTTATCACGGCGACGGAGGCCCTGCGGTTACATGGTCTCGTGAAGCATTTTGTCCCCGATTTCAGCATCCTGGCAGAGAAAGAGGCGCCGGCCGGTTGCTCCCGCGTTTCCTGCAACATGATCCTGCATCAAGGTGTCGAGCGCGTGACGCAATTCCTTTTTGAGGCCGGTTGCGACCAGCCGACGGCGGCTATTAAGATCTATCAGGATAACCAGACGCACCGGTGGGTACAGATGTGTGATCTGATGCGGTCTGTCTATGGGCACGGCGATCCGGTCCTGGCCCGGTCCGTGCCGGAGGTCCTGCGGTTCTGGAAAGAAGGGGACCGGTTCGTGGTCCGCGAGTCTTTCGTGGCGGGCACCTCGCTGCAGCGCCAGGCCGAGCGGCGCCGCCTTTTCTGGAGAAGGGAGTTTCTCGCTTGCCTCGCTCCGGTCACCGAATGGGTGGCCGCTTTTCAGCGCGCGTCCGTCGTCGGCCATTTTGTCTTTGAAGCAGACGACGTCCGATGTCTTCTTAAAGACCTTGAGGTCCACGTCCCGGCGGACACTTTTCGTCTCGAAGGCTGCAAGACACGCGTTCCGGCGGTCGTGCGCCATCGAGACCTGCGGCCCGCGAACATCCTCCAGACGGCGCAGGGCCTGAAGATTATCGACTGGGACCGATTTTCGATGAGGGGGCTGCCGTTGCTGGACCTGATGGAGTTTGTCATCCGCTATGTCCATGCCCGCTGCATGTGGCAGCAGAAAGGTATGCATCTGGCGCCGGGCGTCTTTCGCAGGTATCTGGACCTTATCTATCGCCGCGACAGCACGTTGTCCCGCGGCGTCCGCCGTGCCATCGGCCGTTATGGCGAGATGCTGGGGCTTAATACACAGCAGCGACAACTCTTGTTGGTCTGTTGGGCGCACGGCATGTTTTTCCCGGGCGATGAGAGAGTGTTTTATGCCTTTCGTGAGAGGTGAGGGGGATGTTGAGAGACCCGGCTCGTCCCGTATCACTGGAAGGTAAGAGCCGGTGATATGGGCCTTCGGCCCAGCATCACGGGAAAGTAAAAGCGGGTGCGCGGGGCCTTCGGCGGGAAGGTGAATAAGGTTCTGTTCACCCCGGCTCGCGGGAAGGCGAGTGCAGGCGAGGCGGGGTGGGTTACGGGATATTAAGCGAGGGTAAACCATGTTTCGAGGGATGTATTATTGGCTGCACCAGAAGGTCTCGGTGCCTGCCGAGCGCGGGGAGTTTTCCGCCGGCTACTGGCAGGCAAAGGTGCGGCGCCTGACCGGCGAGATCTGCGCTTCCTACGGCGGCCGCATCCTGGAGGTGGCGTGCGGGGAGGGATTTTTCCTTTCGCGGTTGTTGCGTCAAAACGCGTCGCTCGAAGTCTGGGGGGTCGATTCCTGGCCGCAGATCCTGAACCGCGCCCGGCAGCGGCTCGCCGAAGAGGGGGCGCCGCAGGTGCGTCTTATCGAGGCCGACGCGCGGCGTCTGCCGCTCGAAGACATGTTCTTCGACGCGGTCGTGTGCATCAATTCGTTCATATGCCTGCCGGACCTGGAGGCGGCCCGGAAGGTCTTGGGCGAGATGGCCCGCGTTTGCAAGCCCGGCGGGCGGCTTGTCGTCGAGTTCCGCAACAAGGCGAACGTCCTCTTGCGAGCCAAGTACGCGCTGGCGAGGTTCTACGACGCGTCAACGAAGCGGCATCCCTTGAGCACTTTTTCCGAGAAGGACATCGTGGCGGTTCTTAAACAGAGAGGCCTTGTGGTGCGCCGGGTCCGCTACGTCGATTTTCCGGTCAAAAGGTGGGCGCCGATCATTATTCTTGAGGCACAGAAGAATGTCTAGAAGAGTTCCTATCGTTGGTTACCCGCTGCGGTTCAGTGATTGGTGCATAGCCTGGCGGGGATGCTTCGACGTCAGGGCGCAGGAGCGCTTCGCCGGGGAGTTGGCGGTCCGGGTCGACAGGGACTTTGGGTTCCTTGTGAATTCCGGTGTCGCCGCATTCTTTCTGGTCTTGCAGGCGTTGCGGACGATGAACTCCCGCCAGGAGGTGCTCTTGCCCTGTTACACGGCGCCGAGCCTCGTCGTCGCGATCCACAAGGCGGGGCTCAAGCCCGTTTGCTGTGACATCACGCTTGATGATTTTAACGCCGATGCCGGCGATTTACTGCGGCGGATTACCCCTCGCACCTTGGCAGTCGTCGGCGTTCACATGTTTGGGATCCCGTGGGCCGCAGCAGCGGGCCTGCGGCAGCGCCTGCCTCCGGATGTCTTTTTCATCGAAGATTGTGCCCAGGCCTTCGGCGCGACGCTCGGCGGGCGTCCGGTAGGCGCCTTCGGCGACGCCTCTTTTTACAGTTTTAACCGCGGCAAGAACCTTCCGACCTACGAAGGCGGATGCGTGGTTACGTCGGATGAGAAGCTGGAGTCGTTCTTGAGAGAGGCGCTTGAGAATCTGGGGCCGCCGGGGCTTTTTGAGCGCCTGGACCGCATCGCGAAGCTCGGGGCTCTGATCTTTGCCTTCAGGCCGCGTTTATACGGGATGCTCGTCTCCCTGATCGCCCGCTACAAGGAGACGCGGGTACCGCTTGATGTGCCCGTGTCGCGCTACACCTCTTTTCAGGCGGCTTTTGGCCGGCGCCTTCTGGCCTCAAGCGAGAAGCCCTTCTTGAAGAGACAGGGGAACGCGACCGCTTTGATACAAGGTCTGTCCGACGCTAAGGGGATCGTCCTGCCGCGCTGGGCGCCGGGGGTGCATCCGGTGTTGAACCGTTTTCCCATCGTCCTTGAGGACGCCGGCCGCGTCGAACGGATCATCAGAGCGCTGGACCGCCGCGGCATGGAGGCCTCGCGGCTGTACGGTCGGCCCTTACACCACATCTTCGATCTGGGCTATGCGCCTTCGGCCTTTCCGCAGGCCGTCTATTTTGCCGAGCGGCTCTTGACGTTGCCGGTGCACCCTCTGGTCGAAGAGCGCGATGTCGACGTCATGATCGACGTCATAAGAAGACAGACAAAGTAGCCAGACGGCCTTGTCTCACGCGGGCGGTCGGCTGCAGAATTACCTTGGACGTTTTCAGAGGAGTCCATGATTCCGCTTCGCAATACCAGACGTTTTGTAGGTAAGGCGTTGAGGCAGCCGGTGTATGCCGTGCGGGTCGCGGCAAAACGGCTCAGGGCGTATGCCGCCTACAGGGCGGCCGGGGGCAGAAGCCCGGCGCCGGAGGCGATCACCTTTTTCCTGACGCGGCTATGCAATCTCCGCTGCAAGATGTGCGGCCAGTGGGGCGACCAGGGGGTGACGAAAAAAGAGGGGGGCGCTATCCTGCGTGAGACGCTTTCACAAGAGGCGGTCGGCCGCGTCCTCGAGGAGGTCGGCGCCTTGCGGCCGAACATCACGCTCTTCGGCGGCGAACCCCTTTTGCACCCCGATGTCCTGGCGATTATGGCGGCCGTAAAGGAAAGGGGATTGCACGGCTTGGTCATCACGAACGGCACGCTCCTCGACCGATTTGCCCGTCCGATCGTCGAGATGGGCTGGGACGAGCTCAACATCTCCGTGGACGGCGACAAGGCGCTCCACGAAGAGATCCGCGGCCTGCCGGGCGTCTTTGACCGGATCATGGGGGGCATCGCCAAGGTGAACGCCGCCAAGAAGGCGTTGCGGCGCAAAAGGCCGCTCATCAACCTCCAGTGCACCATCACCAAATATAATTACGAGCATCTGGAGGTCCTCCTTGGCGTTGCCAGGCAGACAGAGGCGGCCTCGTTGACCTTCCATAACCTGATCTTTTTGGGCAGCAAGGTGATGGAAGAGCACAGGCGCGTGGACCAGATGCTGGGCTGTTCTTCGCGCGATTGGGAGGGTTTTATCTTCGATCCGGGGATCGATCCCAGGAGGCTCTTCGAGAAGATGCGCTTTGTCTTGAGCAGGCCCGCGGCGTTCAGCGTGGACTTTTATCCTAATTTTACACAGAAGGGCGTGGCGGAGTATTACCTGCGTCCGGATTACCTGCCTTCGGAGTATGCGCCGCGCTGCGTCAGTCCGTGGATTTCGGCGTACGTCTTTCCCGACGGCGGGGTGCGGCCCTGCCTGAACTGTTCTTTTTCCTTCGGCAACATTAACGAGACGAGCTTTTTAAAGATCTGGAACAGCCCGGAGGCGGTGCGCTACCGCCAGGCGCTGCAGAAAGAGGGTATCTTTCCCGCCTGCAGGCGTTGTACGGAGTTGTATAGATATTAGGGGGCGCCGCCTTCCGGCGGGACTTCTTGAAAATGAAAAAAATACGCATAGCGCATATCATCACACGCATGGATCGGGGCGGGGCGCCGGACATCGTGAGGCTTTTGACCGAGAGGCTTGACCCAGAACGGTTCGAGGCAACGCTGATCTACGGCTTGACGCGCCAGCCCTCGGAGGCGACGAGCCGGTTTCTGGCCGCACAGGGCCAAAAGACGCAGATGGTTGCGACACTGCGGCGAACCGTCAATCCGTTCTTTGACGTGCCGGCCTTCTTCGCCCTCTTGCGGATATTAACAAAAGGGGACTTTGACATCGTTCATGCGCACACGGCCAAGGCCGGCGTCTTGGGACGTATAGCGGCCAGGCGGACGGGCGTGCGTGCCGTCATCTACTCGCCGCACGGCCATGACTTCTACGGGTATTTCGGCCGCGCCGGCAGTCTTTCGATCGTCTGGGCCGAGCGGTTCGCGGCCCGCTTCTGCGACCTCATTCACGTCCTGACGCAGCGCGAGAAAGACGAGATGCTTGAGCGCCGCATCTGTCCGGCCGAAAAGCTCCGGGTGATCGCCAGCGGCGTGTCTTTGGACTCCGGCGTCGTGAAACAGGGTAGGGCCTCGGCCTCATGCGTCGGTTTTGTCGGGAGACTGGAATCCGTCAAGGGAGCCGATTATTTCCTCGATACCGCGGCCGCGATCGCGAAGGAGTTGCCGATGGTAAGATTTCTCGTGGCCGGCGATGGTTCCTTGCGGCCGGCTTTGGAAGAGCGCACGCGGACCCTGGGGCTTCACGAAAGGTTGAGTTTTGCCGGTTGGGTCGAGGACATCGACGCGATCTTTGGTCAGATCGACGTCCTTGTCGTGTCCTCGCGCAACGAAGCGGTCGGCCGGGTGATCCTGGAAGCGGCAGCGCGCGGCATCCCGTCGGTGGCCACGCGCGTCGGCGGCATCCCGGAGGTGGTGCGCGACAAGGAGACGGGGCTTCTCGTTGGTCCCGGAGACGTGAGAGGATTGGCGGGCGCTGTCCTGTGCCTGCTCAAGGATGAAGCGCTGCGCCGGAAGATGGGGGCGCGGGCGTCCGCATGGGTGAGACAAGAGTACGGTGAGTCGAAGATGATCGCCGAATTCGAACGGTTGTATAGCGAGCTGTGTCCATGAAGATCCTGCGAAAGACACTGACCCTTTTCTTTTTTGCCTGGATTGTCGCGTTCCCGGCCTCCCGGGTCCGCGCCGAAGATGGCTTTGAATATCGTTGGATCCCGGTGGGGCTGCAAGTGAGCACCTCGATCAGCGATGGGGTCTTCAGCCTGGATGAGGTCGTTGATGCAGCCCATGAAACGGGCCTGAACGCCTTGATTGTGACAGACCGCTATGTCATGAGGTGGGAGTATGGGGTGTGGCCGTTGCGGCGTCTTTTCAAGAAGAGGATAGAGACAGCATCCATCTCCACCTATGGAATCCGTAACTATTTGAAAGACATAGAGTTTTACTCCAAAAAATATCCTGATCTTATCCTTATTCCGGGTACCGAGACGGCACCGTTTTATTACTGGAAGGGATCGCTGTTGAATCGCACGTTGAAGCTCTGTGATTGGCACCGGCAGATCCTTGTCGCCGGTCTTACGGAACCGCAGGATTATAGAGATCTCCCCGTTGTCGCACACCCGGCCTCCATCAGGCGCGCGTTGCGCTGGAACGATATCTTGCGTCTTTTTCCTTTTGCGATGATCGCCTTGGGCATTCTGGTCTTTTTCAAAAGAGAGTCTCCTTATGCGGACGAAAAGGGAAGGGAATGCGGAAGATTCTCCTTGAGGTGGCGGATAGGGGGTGTCGTCATTGCTCTTCTTGGACTTCTTTTTATTATAAACGAAAGTCCTTTTTTTCCCGTGGGTTATGACCCGTATACGCGCAACGCCGGATACAGGCCGTACCAGCGGATGATCGATTATGTGCATGAGCAGGGCGGTTTGACGTTTTGGGCGCATCCTGAGGCGGCGAACGTCTCAGAGCGCGACGGTATCGGCGTCGAGACCGCCGCGCACCCAGAAGCCCTCGTCGAGACGACGGGCTACACGGGATTTGCCATCTTTCCGGAAGGTTATAAGATCGTTGGCCGGCCCGGCGGCGAGTGGGATCAGGTCTTGATCGCGTATTGCCGGGGGGCGCGCGAGGAACCTGTTTGGGCCGTGGCCGGGATGTCTTTTGACCAGGGCAGCAAAGAGGAGTTGAAGGCGCGGATGAAAGGGACCCGCACGTATGTGCTTACGGATGCCCTGAATTGGCAACACATTTTGGAGGCAATGCGCCGGGGCCGGATGTACGCGACCGCGGGCGGCCGTAAAAAACAGATCCTGCTGCGTGAGTTTTCGGTGACGGATTCCAGCAACGGACAGAGGGCCGGCCCGGGCCAGACCTTAGTGATCTCGGGTTCTGCCGTTATCGCTTTGACCGCCGATGTGGAAGGCGAGGGGGATGTTGTTTCCTCGACACAGGAGAACCGGGTCAAGGACGTTAAGGTGACGCTGGTCCGTAACGGCGCGGCGATCAAAGAAGATGACCTCGCGCTCCCTGTGCGTTTTATCTATGTGGACCCTCAGCCTCTCTCCGAAAAGACCTTTTACCGCGTCCTGATCAAGAGGGGCCCCCAGATCATCGCCACGAACCCCATATTCCTCGAGCCAA
>CAZCSY010000044.1:0-11713 GCA_964501505.1 uncultured Planctomycetia bacterium | reverse complement strand
CTGAGGATCCTGTGCGTCATTGACGCGATCACGGACAATATCCGGCGCGCCACCGGAAATATTCAAAAGTTGTATCTTACTGATCCTGTTTCAGTTAACGCTCTGGATGTGGCCAGCGCCGAGCGCGTTCTGATGTCCCGGGATTCTCTTAAAAATTTGACAAAGCGATTGAAAAATGTTTAACGCCTACGACATCATCAAAACTTTAATACAGACCGAAAAAGGCACCCGTATCGAGGCGCTCGGCTGCTACCAGTTTTATGTGGCTCCCAAGGCTACCAAGATCGACATCAAGAGGGCCGTCGAGTTCATTTACAAGGTCCGGGTGGACCGGGTCAACACGATGGTGGTGCCGGGCAAGATGCGGCGGGTGCGCACGCAGCTCGGCAAGCAGCCTGATTGGAAGAAGGCCTATGTGCGTCTGGAAGAAGGCCAGAAGATTGAGCTCAAGTAAGGAAGGCCATGGGTACGAAACATTATAAACCGGCGACTCCCGGCACGCGCTGGGCGACCATCTCTGATTTTCAGGAGATCACGAAGAAGCGTCCGGAGCGACGCCTCACAACGCCGCTGTGCAAGACCGGCGGTCGCAACAACCGCGGCCGCATCACGACGCGTCACATCGGCGGAGGCCATAAACGGCAGTACCGCATCGTCGATTTTGCCCGCGACAAGTTTGACGTCGCGGCGCGGGTCGAGGCCATCGAGTACGACCCGAATCGGACCTGCCGGATCGCGCTCCTGCGCTATGCCGACGGCGAGAAGCGCTACATGCTCGCGCCGTTAGGTCTGCGGGTGGGCGAAGAGGTGGCCAGTACCCGCGGGGGGAACCTCGAGATCAAAAACGGCAACGCCATGCCCCTGCAGTACGTCCCCCTGGGGACGTTCATCCACAACGTGGAGTTGATGAAGGGGCGCGGCGGCCAGATCGCGCGCAGCGCCGGCAACGCGGCCCAGATCACGGCGAAGGAAGGCGATTTCGCCCACGTGCGCCTGCCCAGCGGCGAGGTGCGCCTCATCCGTCCGGAGTGCCTGGCCACCATCGGCCAGGTCGGCAACGTCGAGCACGAGACGAAGACGTACGGCAAGGCCGGCCGCAAGCGCTGGCTCGGCGTCCGTCCGACCGTCCGCGGCGTGGCCATGAACCCGATAGACCACCCGCACGGCGGCGGCGAGGGCAAGGCCGGTCAGGGCAACCCGCATCCGGTGACCCCGTGGGGCCAGATCACCAAAGGCCTGAAGACCCGGCACAGCAAGAGATATTCTGACAAGTTCATCGTCAAGAGAAGGAAGGCGTGATGGCACGTTCCATTAAAAAAGGTCCGTTCGTCGATGAGCACCTGGAGAAGAAGATCGAGCGTGCCCGCAAGTCGGGGTCGCGTCAGCCGATCAAGACCTGGTCGCGGCGCTCGACGATTACGCCGGAGTTCGTGGGCTTCACGATCGCGGTCCACGACGGCCGCAAGCATGTGCCGATCTTCGTGACGGAGAACATGGTTGGCCATAAACTGGGTGAGTTCGCGCCGACGCGCCTGTTCCGTAAGCATGGCGGCGTCAAGGCCAAGAAGGCCGTTGAGTTAACTTAAGGGATTCCTGAGATGTTAGCGAGAGCAGAGCTTCGATTTATCCGCGGTTCGGGCAAGAAGTACCGTCAGGTCGTCGATCTCATCCGCGGCATGCGGGCGAACGAGGCCCTGGCGTATCTGCGGTTCGTCAACAAGCGGGCGGCGCATTATATCGGTAAGGTGCTGGCCTCCGCCATCGCCAACGCGAAGAACAAGGGATTGGACGTCGAGAGTCTCGTCATCGCGCGCATCACGGCGGATGACGGGCCGCGCTGGAAGAGGTTCCGCGCTGCGGCCTTCGGTCGGGCGACGGAGGTTCTCAAGCGCACCAGCCATATCAGGATCGAACTCGACTCGGCGGTCGCGGGCGAAGTTGTCAAGGCGGCGCCGGAACAGGTCCAGGAGAAGAAGGTTCCCATAAAGAGGCCGAGAATATCATTGAGGCGTAGACCCGCCAAGGCGAAGAAGGCGGCGGCGAAAAAATAGGCTTTGTTCACTTCGGCTCAATTCGTATCACCCCGTATCAAAGGGAAGGTAGGCGAGGGTAAACCATGGGTCAAAAGGTCAATCCGATATCGGTAAGGGTGGGATTCATCAGGGAGACGGACTCGCGGTGGTTCGCACGCCACGGGGACTTCGGGCTATTCGTCGAGGAAGATTACAGGATCCGCAGGCACATCAAGACGAGCCTCAAGCAGGCGGCGGTGGCCAAGATCGTGATCAATCGCGTGGCCGGCAAGGTGAAGGTCCGCATCCACTCGGCGCGGCCAGGCGTCATCATCGGCCGCCACGGGGCGGACATCGACCGCCTGACGGGCGAGCTGCGGGATATCGTGAAAGATAAGGAAGTCGTCGTCGACATCGAAGAGATCAAGAACCCGGCGACGAACAGCCAGTTGATCGCCGAGAATATCGCCTTCCAGCTGGAGAAGCGCGTGGCGTTTCGGCGCGCGATCAAGCGTTCCATCGACCAGGCCATCAATGCCGGCGCCAAGGGGATCAAGGTGGCGGTCGCGGGCCGGCTCGGGGGGGCCGAGATCGCCCGCCAGCAGTCGTATAAGTGGGGCAGCGTTCCCCTTCAGACGTTCCGGGCGGATATCGACTACGGTTTTACGGAGGCACACACGCGCTACGGCCAGATCGGCGTGAAGGTCTGGGTGCACAAGGGCGACGCGCTGCTGGAGAAGTTGAAGGAAGACGCGCGCGCCAAGCAGGAAGAAGGGAAACAGGCGCCGGACAGGCCCCGGACGGCCGCCAGGCCCAGGCCGAACAAGCCCCAGGCGAAGGAGTAAGCCCTTATGCCGTTGATGCCCAGAAGAGTCAAGTTCAGAAAATTTCAGCGGGGCAAGAACCGCGGCATCGCCGTTAGAGGGTCGGAGCTTAACTTCGGCGAGTTCGGTCTCAAGGCCCTGGCCAACGGCGTGGTGAAGAACACCCATATCGAGGCGATCCGCGTGCTTCTCGCACGCCGGCTGCGCGGCGCCGGCAAGGTGTATATCCGGATCTTTCCGCACAAGTCCGTGACGAAGAAGCCCGCAGAGACCCGCATGGGAAAAGGCAAAGGGGATCTCGCATGCTGGGTGGCTCCGGTACGCCGCGGTGCGGTCCTCTTTGAACTGGGCGGCATCCCGGAGGCCCTGGCGCGTCAGGCCCTGCGGCTGGCGGCGTTCAAGCTGCCCCTGAGGACCAAGTTCGTCTCACGGTCCGCGCACATTTAGGACAAGAGGATGAAGATCAAGGAATTAAGGGATCTGAGCAAAGAAGATTTGTCTGTGAAGCTCGCCTCTTGCAAGGAAGAGCTGGGCAAGTTGCATTATCTCAAGACCGTCGGGCAGGCGGACAAGCCGCACCGCTTCAAGGAGTTGCGCCGCACCATCGCCCGCATCCAGACGCTGTTGACCGAGAGGGTCGCGTCCGGCGACAAGGAATAGGCCATGACCGAAGAGACGGCAACGAGACACCGCAAAGAGTTTGTCGGGATCGTGATCAGCGACAAGATGCAAAAGACCATCGTCGTCGAGGTGGCGCGTCTCGTGAAACATCCGCGGTACCCCAAGATTATCCGCAGCAAGCAGCGTTTCAAGGCGCACGACGAGAAGAACGAGGCGCATATCGGCGACAGGGTCCGCATCAGGGAGACGCGCCCGCTCTCCAAGGACAAGCGCTGGCGTCTGACCGAGATCATCGCCAGGGCCAAGACCGCGGAGGTCGGCGATGATCTATAGGAGGACGCTGTTGACCGTAGCCGACAACACGGGCGCCAAGATCGCCTCGTGCATCGGCGTCATCGGCCGCAAGGGCAAGATGGACGCGACGATCGGCGATATCATCACCGTGAACATCAAGTCCTCGGCCCCGGACGCGACGGTCAAGAAAGGCGAGGTCGCCAGGGCCGTGATCGTCCGCATGAAGGCGCCGTTGCGCCGCGGGGACGGGACGTACCTCAAGTTTGATTCCAATGCCTGCGTCATGATTGACAAAGACCTGAATCCGCGCGGGACGCGCGTCTTCGGTCCGGTGGCTCGTGAGCTGCGCGAGAAGAACTTTATGAAAATCGTTTCCCTCGCCCCCGAGGTGATTTAAATGCTCAAGATCCTGAAGAACGATACCGTGGTGGTGACGGTCGGCAAGGACCGCGGTAAACGCGGCAAGGTCCTGCGGGTCCTGCCGAAGGAGAACAAGGTCTTGATCGAGGGGATCAACTTCGCCGTCAAACACCGCCGCCGGACGAACCAGGAGCAGCAGCACGAGGGCCGCGTGAAGATGGAGCGGCCGATCGCCCTGGGCAACGTCATGGTGGTCTGCAAGTCCTGCAATGCTGCGGCGCGCGTCGGCTTCAAGAGGCTCGAAGACAACAGCAAGGCCCGTCTGTGCAAGAAGTGCAACGAGACGTTTTAGGTTAAGGAAACCCCGGCTCGCTGGATAGCGGGCGAGGGCGAACCGGGGTGATTTACTTGAAGGTGAGTGCGGGTAAATCATGGCTACGCGGTTACAGGAAAAATACAAGAACGAGGTCGTTCCGGAACTGGTGCGCCTCTTCAATTACAAGAACGCGCTGCAGGCGCCGCGGCTCAAGAAGATCGTCGTCAACATGGGCGTGGGCGAGGCCCTGGCCGATCACAAGATCCTCGACAAGGCGATGGAGGAGTTGAGCCTTATCACGGGACAAAGGCCGGTGATCACCCGCGCCAAGAAGGCCATCGCCAACTTTAAGATCCGGCAGGGCCTGCCGATCGGTTGCCACGTGACGTTGCGGCGGGCTCACATGTACGAGTTCATGGATCGCCTGGTGAGCATCGCCCTGCCGCGTATCCGGGACTTCCGGGGCCTCGACCCCGACGCGTTCGACAAGAAGGGTAACTACAGCATGGGCGTGACTGAGCAGGCGGTCTTTCCGGAGATAGACGTCGACAAGGTCACCCGCGTCCAGGGCATGGACATCACCTTTGTCATCGACGTGCGTTGCGTGAAGGAGTCTTACGAGTTCCTGCGGCTCATGGGGATGCCGTTCCGGACAGACAAGAGTTAGTGAAAGGACGCCGTGGCCAAGACTTCGCAAATCAACCGCTGGAAGAGGAAGCCCAAGTTTTCAAGCCGTAAGACGACCCGTTGCCGGATCTGCGGCCGTTCGGGCGGCTACTATCGGCGCTTTCAGCTGTGCCGCATCTGCTTCCGGGAGTTGGCCTCTAAAGGCGAGATCCCCGGAGTGAGAAAGGCCAGTTGGTAGGGGGCGTCATCCCGCGTCGCCGCCCGCTTGAGACAGCGACAGGGGATGATTTACGGGGAGGCAAGAGCCGGGGACGCGGGACCTACGGCGGGAAGGTGAATAACGTTCTGTTCACCCCGGATTTGGGGAATCCCAAAAGGGAAATCCGGGGTGGTTTACGGGAAGGTGAATGAGGGTAAACCATGAGCTTTAATGATCCGATTGCGAATATGTTGACGCTGGTGCGCAATGCCTCGCGCGCCGGACACGAGAAGGTCGATATACCGAACTCCAAGCTGTTGACGGCCCTGGCGGGTCTCTTGAAAGAGGAAGGGTTCATCGACAACTTCCGCGTGATCAAGGACAGCAAACAGGGTGTCCTGCGTGTCTATTTAAGGTATGTCCGCAAGAAGTCGGTGATCATCAATCTGAAGAGGGTCTCGCGTCCGGGACTGCGTGTCTATAAAGGGGCCCGGGAGATCCCGCGCGTCCTGCGCGGCCGGGGCACGGCGATCCTTTCGACGTCGCGTGGCCTGATGACGGACGCGCAGGCCCGCGAGGCGAAGATCGGCGGCGAAGTGATGTGTTACATCTGGTGAGGCTATGTCGCGTATCGGTAAAAAACCCATCGAGATTCCCGGCGGCGTCAAGGTGAGAGTCCAGGATGGGACCGTCCTCGTGGAGGGTCCCAAGGGCAAGTTGTCATTCATGTTGCCGCAGAGCATCCGGTGTGAGCACAAGGAGAACGAGGTCGTCTTTACCCGCGTCAACGACCTGAAGGTGTCGCGTTCCCTGCACGGGACCAGCCGGGCCCTCGTCATGAACATGATCAGGGGCGTCTCCGAGGGTTTTTCCAAGACTCTCAAGATCGAAGGGGTGGGGTACAAGGCCCAGGCCCAGGGAAAGACCTTGAAGCTGAACGTCGGGTTTTCGCATCCGGTCGAGTATCCGATCCCCGATGACGTCAAGATCGACGCCGGCAGGCAGGTCTTCATTACCATCTCCGGTATCGACAAGGCCCGCGTGGGCCAGGTGGCGGCCGAGATCCGCGACGTCTGCCCGCCGGAGCCCTATAAAGGTAAGGGCATCCGCTATGTGGACGAGCGGGTGCGCCGCAAGGTCGGTAAAGCCGTCACGAAGTAAACCAAGGATAGACCGTTATCCCGCCTTCGCAGAATACCCCGGGCAAGCCCTGCCTGTCGCAGGCAGGGGCAAACCCCGGGATGAATGCGCAAAAGCGCTTGGCGGGATGTCACGAGATGGGTAAGCCCGAGGGGTTTCTATGAAGAAAGCGCTCATGACGACAAAGATGACGGGACGCCAGCGTCGGCACCTGCGTCTGCGCAAGCACGTGAAGGGGACGGCCGAGCGGCCGCGTCTCAACCTGCGTCGCAGCCTCAAGAACCTTTTTATTCAGGTGATCGATGATACGCAGGGCAAGACCCTGATGAGCGCCTCGACGGTTGAAATGGATTTTCGTCAAAAGACGGCCTACGGCGGGAACCTGAAGGCCGCCGCGCTCCTGGGCGAGGTCGTCGCCCAGAAGGCCAAGGCAAACCGCATCACCCGCGTGGTCTTTGACCGTGGCGGGTACGATTACCACGGCCGCATCAAGGCATTTGCCGAGGCGGCCCGGAAAGGCGGATTGGAGTTTTAGCTATGGTACAGCCGATTTCAATCAGTGAATCCAAGGAAGCGATTGAGAAGGTCGTCAAGATCAGCCGTGTCTCGAAGGTGACGAAGGGGGGCAAGAAGCTTTCCTTTAGCGCCTTGGTCGTGGTGGGCAACACCCGCGGCCGCGTCGGGGTATCTCTGGGCAAGGCCAACGAGGTCGCCGACGCCATCCGCAAGGGCATCGCCCAGGCCAAGAAGAAGATGATGCCGGTTCCGCTGGACGGCACGACCATCCCGCACGACGTGATGGGGATGTACGGTTCGGCGCGCGTGCTGTTGAAGCCGGCCGTCGAGGGGACGGGGATTATCGCCTCCGGGCCCGTGCGCGCGGTGTGCGAGGCGGCGGGCATCAAGGATATCCTGACGAAGTGCCTGACGTCAAACAACGCCATGAACGTCATCAAGGCGACGCTGGAAGGTCTGGAGCAGTTGAGCCGGGACCTCGAGATATTCCGCCTGCGGCACGAACCGGTCGCCGGGGCGGTCGAAGGACAGGACCATGCGCATAACTGATATCGGTGCTCCTAAAGGGGCCCGCAGGAGAAGGCAGATCGTCGGCCGCGGCACGGGCTCCGGCCGAGGAAAGACCTCCGGCCGCGGCAACAAGGGTCAGGGTTCGCGCGCAGGTCGGGATTTTCGTCCGGGCTTCGAGGGCGGCCAGATGATGCTCTTCCGGCGCCTGCCCAAGCGCGGATTCCGGAGTCGTTCGGCGTCCCCGTTTCAGATCGTCAACGTGAAAGACCTCAACCGTTTTTCCAAAGGGGCGATGGTCTCGCCGGACACGCTCTTCGAGGAAGGGTTGATCAGGAATAAGGAAGGCCAGGTGAAGCTTTTGGGCGACGGTGCCATCAAGAAGGCCCTCTCGGTGCGCGTGCACCGCGCGACCGCATCGGCCGTCAAGAAAGTGCAGGAAGCCGCCGGGACCGTCGAGATCATCACGAAGCAATCCGAAGAAGCATCCCCCAGAGGGGGATAAAATCGGCCAGACAGATGACGGCGCTTGCAGCGCCGTAAGCCGCGGCCTCATTTATGCTAGGTCCTTTTCTTAACGCGTTCAAGATACCGGATCTCAAGAAGAGGATTTTTGTCGCCCTCGCGCTCTTGGCCGTTTACCGCGTGGGCTGTTATGTCCCCACCCCCGGCATCGATGGGGCGGCGCTGGGCGAACTCTTCAAGCGCATCACCGCCGGCGAAGGGGGCGCGCTCTTTGGCATCATGAACATGTTCTCCGGCGGCGCGATGAGCCGCATGACGATTTTCGCGCTGGGGATCATGCCGTACATCTCCTGTTCCATCATCATGCAGCTGTTGACGGCCGTGGTCCCGGCGCTCGAGAAGCTCGCCAAGGAGGGCCGCGCGGGGCACCAGAAGATCAACCAGTACACGCGCTACGGCACGGTGCTCCTGTCGCTGATCCAGTCGTATTTCGTGGCGGTGTGGGTGCAGAACCTGGGCCGCAGCGAAGGGCTGGACATCATCACGGTCCCCGGGATGGGGTTCCGTATCCTCACGATGCTGACGCTGACGACCGGCACGATCTTCATCATGTGGCTGGGCGAGCAGATCCAGGAGCGGGGCATCGGCAACGGCATATCGCTCGTCATCTGCGCGGGGATCCTGTCGCGCATCCCGTCGGCCCTCTATCAGTTGTGGATCCTCTTTTCGCCGTACGCGCCGTCCAAGAGGACCCTGGAGCCCTACATCTTTTTGATCATGACGGTGCTGCTCGCGGCGGTGATCCTTGCGGTCACGATGGTGATCCAGTCCCAGCGGCGCATCCCGGTCCAGTATGCGCGCCGCGTGGTGGGCCGTAAGGTCTACGGCGGACAGAGCACCTATATCCCGCTCAAGATCGACCAGTCGGGCATCATCGCGATCATCTTTGCGCAGTCGATCATTCTCTTTCCGGCGACGATTGCGGGGTTCATCCCGAGCGAGGCCTTCAGGAATTTCGCCAGCAGCCTTACGCGCGGGCATTGGCTCTACACCATTGTCTATTCGCTGTTGATCATCTTTTTCTGCTACTTTTACACGGCGATCGTCTTCAATCCGTTGGAGATCGCCGAGAACATGAAGAAGTACGGCGGATTCATCCCGGGTATCCGTCCGGGTCGGACGACGGCCGAATATCTGGATTACGTGATGACGCGCATCACGCTGGCCGGCGCCATCTTCATGGCCTTTATCGCGATCTTTCCGGACCTGATCATGGCGTGGCTCAAGATCCCGTATCTGGTCGCGTCCTTCTTCGGCGGCACGGGCATTCTGATCGTGGTGGGCGTCATGCTCGATACGGTCAAACAGATCGAGTCGCACCTGTTGATGCGCAACTACGACGGATTCCTGAAGTCCACGCGGATGAAGGGGCGCCGGTAGATGAAGATTATCCTCTTTGGCCCTCCGGGCGCCGGCAAGGGAACGCAGGCGAAGATCATGACTGAAGAGCTTCATCTGCCGCACATCTCGACCGGTGACATCCTGCGCCGCGAGGTGAAGGGCTCGACACCGCTCGGGCACGAGGCCAAGGGATACATGGAGGCCGGCAGGCTCGTCCCGGACACGCTCGTGACCGAGATGGTCAAGAAGCGGCTGGGTGAGCCGGACGTCATCCAGGGGTTCATCCTGGACGGTTTCCCGCGCACCGCGGCGCAGGCCAAGGCCCTGGATGAGATTTTATCCGGCGGGATCGACAGGGCGATTTATCTCAAGACCTCCGAAGAGACGGTGTTGCAGCGTCTGACCGGACGGCGCGTCTGTCCTCAGTGCGGCACGAATTATCATTTGTCGAACATGCCGCCCAAAAAGGACATGCTGTGTGACCAATGCGCGGTGAAGCTCTTTCAGCGCCCGGATGACAACGAGGCGACGGTGCGCAACCGCCTGGACGTCTACCTGAAGGAATCCCGGAGCGTCCTGGATTATTACCGCCGTCAGGGCAGACTCGAGGATGTCTCCGGCGACTGCGACGCCAAAGAGGTCTTTCGCGTCATCAAGAAGATATTGGCTCTTTCATAAGGATCGGCAGGTTGGATGAAGCGCTAAGGGGCAGCGCGTGATCCCTCGCAAGACACGAGAAGAGTTGGATGTGATGGCCGGGCTGGGCGGGGTATTGGCCCGGCTGATGGATGAACTGGAGACGATGATCGCTGCGGGCGTGCTGACCCGCGACCTGGACGCGCGGGCCGCGCGTCTGATGCAGGCAAGCGGCGTGCGCTCCGCGTTCAAGGGCTACCGCGGTTACCCGGCCAGCATCTGTGTCAGCCTGAACGAGGAGGTTGTCCACGGCATCCCCGGCAAGCGGCCGCTGCGGGAAGGTGATATCGTCAGCATCGACGTCGGCATCGAAGGCCAGGGATATTTTGCGGACATGGCCCGGACCCTCGCGGTCGGGACGGTGGATGCCGGCAGGAAGCGGCTTATCGACGTGACGCGGGGTTGCCTCGAGAAGGCCATCCGGGCGATCGGGCCCGGCAAGAAGCTGTCTTGTATCGCCCGGGCCGTCCAGAGCCACGCCGAGTCCAACGGTTTTTCCGTCGTTCGCGATTTTGTGGGGCACGGCATCGGTAAGGCGCTCCACGAGGAACCGCAGATCCCGAACTTCGTGACGAAGGACCCGGGTCCGGTCTTGGAGGAAGGGATGGTGCTCGCGGTCGAGCCCATGATCAACGCCGGTGGTCCCGAGGTCGTCGTGTTGAACGACGGCTGGACCGCGGTGACGAAAGACGCAGGGGCCTCCGCCCACTTTGAGCATACGATTGCGGTCACGGCCGAAGGGGCCAGGGTGTTGACGGAATAATCATGGCAAAAGAAGAAGCGATCGAAGTCGAGGGCGTGATCACGGAGTCGTTGCCCAACGCCATGTTCCGCGTGGAGTTGGAGAACGGTCACAAGATCCTCGCCCACGTCTCCGGCAAGATCCGGATGCACTTCATCCGCATCCTGCCGGGAGACCGCGTGAAGGTGGAGTTGTCGCCGTACGACCTCTCGCGCGGCCGCATCACGTATCGTTGCAAATAAAGGAACGCGTCATGAAGGTCAAATCATCGATCAGAAGGATCTGCGGTAATTGTAAGATCATCAGGCGCAAGGGGACGATGCGCGTCATTTGCACGAACCCCAAGCACAAGCAGAGGCAGGGATAGCGGTCGAAACCCCGTTTCGAAACGGCGTTTCGGAAAGACGGGAGACAAGATGCCGAGAATCTTAGGTGTGGATCTGCCGAAGGAAAAGCGTATCGACGTATCGCTGCGTTATCTGTACGGCGTGGGTAAGAAGCGGTCGGCGGATATTCTTCAGGAGGCGGGCATCGATCCGGCCAAGCGCGCCAGGGAGTTGAGCGAGGAAGAGGTCTCCCGGATCACGTCGGTCATCCAGAAGGGCTATCGTATCGAGGGGGACCTGCGGCGTGAGATCTCCCAGAACATCAAGCGCTTGATGGAGATCGGTTCGTACCGCGGCATGCGCCACAAGAAGTCTCTGCCCGTGCGCGGACAGCGCACGCGCACCAACTCGCGCACGCGCAAGGGGCCGCGCCGGAACGTCGGGATCATCAAAGCGAAAGCCGAGCCGGCGGCGTCGGCGAAGAAGTAGACAAGATTAAAGCACGATCACCCCTCGGAGGTATTTTTCGAATGGCCAGGCCAGGAAGAAAGAAGAAAGTCAAGAAGGTCTTGACCTCGACGTACGGGGTCGCCCATATATTGGCGAGCTTCAACAACACGATCATCACGATCGCCGACCGGCAGGGGAACGTGATCTCCTGGTCCAC
>CAZCSY010000043.1:0-11979 GCA_964501505.1 uncultured Planctomycetia bacterium | reverse complement strand
CCAAAAGGCAAGGGCGTTCTGGGTAAGGAAAAAACAGAAGATGAGGCTAAGGACGAAGCGAATTTTCATGACTCTCAATCTACCACAGCGACGAAGTTTTGTCAATTCAACCCGCCCCGTCCCCCCGAAACAGTTTCCCGGGCAGGTTGGAAACCGGTTAGATTCAAGCTTCGAACCTGTTTCCAGGTTGTTCGGGAAAGTGCCGCCTTTTGTGTTACAATACCCCCATGCTACAAATCGGCTCTGTCGCGTTACCTGCCAACGTCCTCCTGGCGCCGCTGGCCGGCATCAGCGACGGCCCCTTTCGCATGATCTGCCGCGAACACGGCTGCCGCTTTGCCTTTATCGAGATGATCAACGCGCGCGCCCTCGCCCACCGCAGCAAGAAAACGAAAAAGATGCTGACGGCCGATCGGGGAGACGCGCCGCTGGGCGTCCAACTCCTGGGCTGCGAACTTCCGTACGTCCTCAAGGGGCTCGAGGTCATGGAGACCTTCGCCTACGACATCCTCGACTTCAACGCCGCCTGCCCGGTACGCAAGGTCTGCCGCCGAGGCGAAGGGGCGGCCCTCATGAAAGAGCCCGAAAAACTCAAGGAGCTTTTAAAGGCCGTCGTGAAGCGCTCCACGCGGCCCGTCACGATCAAACTGCGCAGCGGGTGGGACAAGGGGTCACACAACGCTCCCGCCATCGCCCGACTCGCCGAGGACTGCGGCGTCCAGGCCGTCTTCATCCACGGCCGGGACCGCGAACAGTTCTATAAGGGGACGGTCGATTACGGCATCATCGCGGCCGTAAAAAAGGCGGTGCGCGTGCCCGTCATCGGCAGCGGCGACGTCTTATCCGCCCTACACGCCAAAAAGATGTTCGAGGAGACGGGCTGCGACGGCGTCCTCGTCGCCCGCGGGGCGCTGGGCCACCCGTGGATCTTCCGGGAGATCGAGGCGTTCCTGGAGGACGGCCGCCTCCCCGAACCCCCGCCCCTGGCGGCCCTCCTCGAGGCGTTCGGACGCCACCTCGAGCTCTCCATCGCCGAACACACGGAAAAACGCGCCATCAAGATCATGCGCAAGTTCGTCGGCTGGTATCTGAAGGGCCAACCCAATATCCGCATCCTCCGGCAGGCCGTCAGCGCGGTGCGGACGCGCCAAGAGCTGTGCACGGCCTTGCAGACGCATCTTCCCGCATTTACGCCGGGCTAAAATTGTGATAAACTTATAATCGGTATGCGTCCGGCACTCCTCTTCCTTGTGGCGCTGGGTGTCCTGGCCGTCTCCGCCGACGGACAGGCGCAGGATCCCTCGCGTGAGCTGATGCAGAGTCAGCGCATCGAGCGTAAAATGACCCGCATCTCCGGCATGCCGTCGGCGACGCCGTCGATCCCCGAGGCCCCCGCCTTTGAAACCACGGCCCCCCAAACGATACAGCAGGCCGGCGCGGCGGCACAGGCGACCCCCGCCCCAACGACGACGCTTCCGACGGTGTCCTCTCTCGAGATGACGCAAAAGATGCCGGCGCTCCCCGCGTCCCCCCTTGGGACCCCGACCGCCACATCGAATATCGACCCAAACCAGAATCCCTTTAAGCCGAGGATGCGCATCCCCTCTTACGAAAGGGCGTACTTGGCGGCCCTGCGGCACGAGGCAGAAGAAAGGAGAAAGAAAAAATCTCTGATAAACGCCGTCTTTGACGAGATCACGAGCTACGGCCTCTACATCCTCCTGGGCATCGTCGCCTTCCTCGTCATCTACGCTCTGCGCAAGGAGCCCGTCAAGCCCGGCCCTCCCAGGCCGGGGATCTTCCCTCCCGAAGCCGAAGACAAAAAAGACATCTGGAAAGACGACCTCTGATCCCCCCGGAAGGGAGCCCCGCCCGGGCTAAGGCCCGGGGTTCCCTGTTTCCCGCCCCTTCGTGGCGGAATCCCGACCGGATTCCTCTGCGGCCTGTCCTTGAGCTCCGCTCAGGATGAATCTGATCCGAAACAATTTCGAACTTATTTTTTGCGCAGGTAGTCGGCGAGGATGGCGCGATGGTCGAAGGCGATGGGAAGCTTGCGCCAGGCTGACGGCGTGAAGACGCGTACCTGGGCCGCGTCCGAGGCGGCGCGCGGCCGACCGGTGGCGCGGGCCGTGAAGACGGTGGTCACGGTATGGAAACGCGGGTCGCGGTCGGGCCGTGAATAAGTATGGAACTGCTTCAGGTCCTTGAGGCAAAGGCCCGTCTCTTCCCGGAGCTCCCGCCTGGCGGCCTCTTCCAGGCTCTCGCCGGGGTCGACAAACCCTCCCGGCAGGGCCCAACCGAAAGGCGGGTTGCTGCGCTTGACGAGGACGACCCCGCCGCGCAGCCGGACGATGACATCCACCGTCACAAAGGGCCCGCCTCCCAGCACCGCTGAGATATGCCGCAGGTATCCGAAGGTCATCTCCTCGAAAAACGCGGCGCTCTTCTTGTTGGCCACGGCAATGGCTATCTTTTTCAGCGGGCGCGACGTCGCAGGCGTCCGGTTGACATAACGGTAGATCTCTTGGGCGATGATCTTCGCAATCGCCCGCTTTGGAAACGTGACGGCCGCGTCCGGCGGCGTAACGTCAAGAACGAGACCTGTCCTCTTGCGGCGGTGGGCCGATTCGAGGGAGCGCCGGGTCGCCTCGCGCAGCGGCTCTTCGAGGGCCAGGAGATCCCCCGCGGTCCCTTTCTTTTTGAGCGCGCCGAGCGGGTGCGCGGGAAAGATCTTTTTCCGGATCAAACCGATCTGCGGACCGCCACGCCAGGACACCAACACCTCAAGACCCTTCATGTTCATTTTTGCCTCGCTCTCTTGGTCTGCCGGGGCGACGCTGCCTCTTTCGACGCCACCGACTTTGCCCACGCCAATGCCTGTTGTTTCGTCTTCACGCGTCTTTCCACCTGGGCCTCTTCGACGGCCGTCAGGATCTTCGAGAAGACGGGTCCGGGCTCAAGCCCGAGTCTTTTGATAAGGTCGTCGCCGTTGATCAACCGCACGAACGGCTCCTCCTTCTGCATGTCGAAGTAGCGCCGCGTCAGGTCAAAGGCGACCTTTTCATGGCGCCGGCGGCTCGAGGCGGACGCCAACGGCCCACGCGTCGCCCGCTGATCCGCGACGGCGATCAAGAGCACGCTCACCGCCTCGGCGCCGGTATCCCGGAAGTAACGAAAGACGGCCCGCCGCGTCAATACCTTATTATCGGCGAGATAACCCGGCCGCAGGTGCCAGAAGATCATCGTGTCGAGCGCCATCTGCTCGCGCGTGGCAAGCTTCAATCGGCGGCTCACTTCTCTACAGATGACGCGGCCGATGCGCTCGTGGCCGTGGAACATGGTCTTGCCGGCCTTGACCTCATAGGCCTCGGGCTTGCCGATGTCATGGAGGAGGGCCGCCATCTTCATCAGCTGAGAGCGCTTGCGGTCTGCTGCCATCGGCTCCTCGAGATACGCCGCCAACTCCGATGAGGCAGGCCGCATCTTTGCAAAAAGACCCTCCAATTTCCTGACGGTCTCCAGAGAATGCCCCCACACGTCCAGGTGGTGATACCCGCCCTGCTTGACGTGGTGCATCAGACGGACCTGCGGGATCACCTCTTTCAGCACGGCGGCCGCGTCCATAGCCTTCAAAAAACGGGAGCTGTCGGCAACGCTCAGGATCTTAAAGAGCTCGTCCCGCAGCCGCTCGCCGGCCACGCGCCTGAGCATGCCGGCCTTACGCTTCGCGCAACGCAGCGTCCGGGCCTCGATCTTAAACCCCAGAAGGGCGCTCAGGCTGTACGCCCGCAGGATCCTGAGCGGGTCCCCATCAAAGGCCCGGCGGTCGACCATCCGGATGATCCCGCGGGATAAGTCCCGCCTGGCGCCGAAGGGATCGACGAGTGCGTGCTGCGAAAAAGGCAGGCGCCACGCCAGCGTATTGACGGTGAAGTCGCGGCCGCGCAAGTCTTCCTTCAGGTCCCTGCCGCGGAAATCGATAAAATCAAAGGTCACGGGGCGTCCGCACACGTTATCCTTCCAGACCAGACGGCCGCAGCCGCGCTCCCTGTCCAGGACCACAAAGGGCGCACCGACCGAGCGGGCGACGCCGTGTCCGAAGGCCAGCGCCCCGCGCGGCAGGCAAAAATCCAGATCCCAGGACTCTTTGCCACGGCCCAGCGCCATGTCGCGCCAGAAGCCACCGACGAGATAAATCTCCTTCTTTCGGCGCCGGGCCGCTTCCCGCACGGCGCAAAAGGGCTTGGACCCAAAGACCGCGTGATCGCAAAAAGTAGATTTCATAGCACCACCGGGATGGCGAAGGACTAATGTTCGTGGGGATAAATTTCCGCACGCTTGATGACTTCTTCGGCCACGAAAAGGGGCGCCTTGACGCGAACCGCCAGCGCGATGCTATCGGAAGGGCGCGCGTCGACGATGTGCTGTGCGCCGTCGGCCGAGCGCAAATGGAGCTTGGCGTGAAAGGTGCTCTCTTCGAGCCTGTCGATGACGACCTTCTCGAGGGTCACCTGCAAGGCCGCCAGCACCGACTGCAGAAGATCGTGCGCCAGGGGCCGCGGCGGCACGACATGGCTCAGGCGCATCTTGATGGCGCTCGCCTCGAGGAACCCGATGACGATGGGTAACAAACGCTCCCCTTCCTTCTCCTTCAAGACGATGATCTGATCCTGACGCTTCTCGTCGATGATGATCTTATTGAGTTCCATCTCTATCAGAACGGGTTCCATCACCGGCCTGCCTTCTTCAGAAAACCCTTTAATTCCGACATGAAGTGGTTCACGTCCTTGAACTGCCGATAGACCGAGGCGAAACGCACGTACGCCACCTCGTCGAGCTGGGCCAGCTTGCCCATGATGAGCTCGCCGAGAAACTTCGAGGGCACCTCTTTGTCAAAGCGTCGGTACATCTGGCGCTCGACGAAAGCGACCATCTCCCCGATCTTCGCCGAAGAGATCGGCCGCTTCTCGCACGCCTTTTCGATGCCGGCCAGCATCTTTTTGCGGTCGTAGCGCTCGCGCCGGCCGTCCTTCTTCGCCACGGTGAGCGCCTTCTCCTCGATGTACTCGTAGGTCGTGAAGCGCCGGGCGCACTTCAGGCATTCCCGGCGGCGGCGCACGGCCTGGGCGTCGTCGCTGCTGCGCGAATCGACAACCTTATGGTCCCGATAGCCGCAGAAAGGGCACTTCATCCCGCTTCGCTCGTTCGATGGTCCATCGTTAATTTCTGATTTTCACGGGGCTTTTCGGACCCTCACCTTGGCCTCTTTCAGAAAGGCCCGGGCCATGGGGTCCGGATAGGGACCGGCCGTCACCACTTCCCTGATGCCGGCGTTGATGATCATCTTCGCGCAGATGAGGCACGGCTGGTTCGTCACGTACATCACGCCCCCCTGCAGGGAGACGCCGTGCAGCGAGGCCTGAAGGAGGACGTTCTGTTCGGCGTGCAGCCCATAACAAAGTTCGTGACGTTCACCCGATGGAATCTTCATCTTCGTCCTGAGGCATCCTCTTTGAGAACAATGCTGGATCCCCGAAGGCGTGCCGTTATAACCCGTCGCCAGGATGCGCCTGTTCTTGACCACGAGCGCCCCCACCTTGCGACGCAGGCAGGTCGAGCGCTGGGCGACCAGCCCGGCGATCCCCATGAAGTACTCATCCCAGCCCGGGCGCGTATCGCGCCGTCTCTTCTTCATACCCCGAACTCCTTCAACAGGCTCTTATACAGCGGGAATCTCCTGACGAGAGCCGCCACCCCTTGGGCGGCCTTGGCGATCGCGGTCTCGGCGCCGCGGCTCGTGATCACGTCGCCGATCATCCCCGCGATCGCGCGCATCTCGGCGGCCCCCATGCCGCGCGACGTCACGGCCGGCGTCCCCAGTCGCAGCCCGCTCGTCTGGAACGGACCCTTCTTGTCAAAAGGAATCAGATTCTTGTTCACCGTGATGCGCGCCCGGTCCAGCCACGCCGCGGCCTCCTTGCCCGTGATCTCCTTATCGCTCAGATCGACAAGAAGCAGGTGCGTGTCCGTCCCGCCCGAGACGATGCGGAATCCCCTCTTGGCCAGCGCCCCGGCGAGGGTCGCGGCGTTCGTCACGATGCGCTTCTGATACGCGTTGAACTCCGGCGCCAGGGCCTCTTTGAACGCCACGGCCTTGGCGGCGATGACATGCATCAGCGGGCCGCCCTGGATGCCGGGGAAGACCAGGCTGTCGATCTTCTTGGCGTAGGCGCTGCGACACAGAATCATGCCGCCGCGCGGACCCCGCAGGGTCTTGTGGGTCGTCGTCGTGACGTAGTCCGCATGAGGAAAGGGCGACGGGTGCAGGCCGGCGACCACGAGCCCCGCGATGTGGGCCATGTCGACGAAGAGGACCGCGCCGACGGCGTCCGCGATCTCGCGGAACTTCTTAAAATCAATGCTTCGCGGATACGCCGAGGCGCCGGCCAGGATCAGGCGCGGCCGGTGGCGCCCGGCGAGGCCCGCGACCTCGTCATAATCAATCGTCTCGGTCTTGGGGCTGACGCCGTAAGAGACGATCTTATAAAACATCCCGGAGAAATTGTGGTTCAGTCCGTGCGAAAGGTGGCCGCCGCAGGCGAGGTCCATCGCCAGTACCGTGTCGCCCGGATTCAGGGCCGCGAAGTACACCGCCATGTTCGCCTGGGTGCCCGAGTGCGGCTGGACGTTCGCGTGCTCGGCACCGAAGAGCCTTTTGGCGCGCTCCCGCGCCAGGACCTCCACGTCGTCGACGAATTCGCAGCCGCCGTACCAGCGCGCCTGGGGGTAGCCCTCGGCGTACTTGTTCGTCAGCACCGAGCCCTGGGCCTCTAAGACGGCGCGAGAGGCAAAATTCTCGCTCGCGATCAGCTCGATGTTCTGATGCTGACGCTCCAGTTCGTTCTTGACGATCCGGAAGACGTCGGGATCCGTCTTCTTCAAATGACTCACGCACGTGCGCATCTTTTTTCGATCCTTTCTATCTTCTTGAGCCGCCGTTCATGGCGGCCGCCCTCAAAATCCGTCTTCAACCATGCGGCGCAGATCTTCTTCGCCTTCGGCGCAGACACGAAAAGCGCCCCGAGGACCAGCACGTTGGCATCGTTGTGCCGCCGCGACAACCGTGCCGCCTTGAGATTATAGCACAACGCCGCACGCACCCTTCTGACTTTATTGGCCGCGATGGAGTTACCGATGCCGCTCTTGCAGATCAGGATGCCCCGGTCTGCCCGGCCCCTGCCGACGGCGCGGGCGACGTCGGCCGCCGTATCCGGATAGTCCATGGAGGCCTCGGAAAATGTCCCGAAGTCCCTGACCCGCCATCCCTGGCGGCGCAGATAAGGGACGAGATCCTCCTTCAAGGAGAAGCCGCCGTGATCGCAACCGATAGCAAGAGTCTTCTTCATATCAAATCCTTTAGTTTTTCGACCGCCTGTTGGATCTTCAGAAAAGACACGTGGTACACGTCCTGGGTGCCGCCGATCGGATCGCCGACCTCGGCCTCGGGACCGGAGAGTCCCGTGAACCGGCCCAAAAGGTGCGTCCGGTCCTTGGCGACGGGGACCAGCCGCAAGACCTCTTCCTCGTGGCGCGCCTCCATCGTCAGGACGATGTCCGCCTCTTCGATCATCTCCGGCGTCAGGCGGCGCGCCTGGTGGTTCACGGCGTTCAGGCCCGCCATCTCGATGAGGCCCAGCGTCTCCGGCGTCGGCCGGCTCCCCGAAAAGGCCCGCGTCCCCGCCGAGACCACCTCGACGTCGGAGCGCCGCCACGCCTCGAGCCTCCCTTTCAAAAGATATTCTGCCATCACCGAACGGCAGGAGTTTCCGGTGCACACGAAGAGAACCGTCTTCTTGCCGGCGATGCGCATGATGTCGTCGGCCCGCACCGCGCCCTCCCGCAAGACGTGAAACGGCAGCGTGCGCGCGTCCACGACGCTCGACTCCCTGCCCCACTCCGTCGGGCCCGCGTCAAGGATCATGTCCACGTAGCCGTCGCAATCCCGCAGGGCCTCGCCGGCGTTGCGTGGGGCGGTCTGCCCGCTGCGGTTGGCCGAAGGCGCGATCACCGGAAAGTCGACGCTCCGCAAAAGCGCCAAGGCCACCTCGTGGCGCGGCAGCCGCAAGCCGACACTGCGGCCCTCCGGA
This sequence comes from uncultured Planctomycetia bacterium, assembly GCA_964501505.1. Taxonomy (GTDB): domain Bacteria; phylum Omnitrophota; class Gorgyraeia; order Velamenicoccales; family Velamenicoccaceae; genus CAZCSY01. The sequence goes on along the minus strand of CAZCSY010000043.1, from coordinate 3,832 downwards.
GCGTTCAAGACCACCGTCAAGGGCCCCGGCCAGAAACGGTGCATCAACTTATAGGCCCGCGGCAGGACGTCGACCGCGTATCTTGTCACCCCGTCGATACCGCCGAGGTGGATCGAAAACTGTTTGGTCTCGGGCCGCTCCTTGAACTGTCCCAGGCGCTCCACGGCCCGACGGTTCAGGAGATTCGTCGCGATCCCGTAGACCGTCTCCGTCGGAAAGACGACGAGCCCGCCCCGCTCCAGCATCTGGGCGGCCTCGCGGATGATGCCGTAATCGATGGTCAGCGGACCGATCTTGTAGATGCGGGTCTTCACGCCTTAAGTCTGGCTTTTTTGCGCACGGCCGTCGCCTGTTTTTTACGGAATCTTTTGACCTTTTTGTCGAGGGGACGCGCGTCCCCTCCCAGGAGCGCCGCGGCAAAAAGGGCCGCGTTCTTCGCGCCGGCCTTACCGATGGCAAAGGTAGCCACGGGGATCCCCGCCGGCATCTGGACGATGGATAACAATGAATCCAGCCCTTTCAGGGCCCGCGTCTCGATGGGAACCCCCAGTACCGGACGCGTCGTGAAGGCCGCCACCATACCCGGGAGGGCCGCTGCTCCGCCCGCTCCTGCGATAAAGACCCGAACCCCCGCCTGCTCCATGCCCACAATAAAGGCCTCAAGCTCCTTGGGCGTGCGGTGCGCCGACAACGCCCTCGCCACAAACGAAATACCGAAATGCTTCAGGATCCCGAGCGTCTCCTTCATCGTCTCCAGATCCGACGTACTGCCCATGATCACGGCGACCTGCGGTCTCTTCATCCTTGCCCCCTTTATCCACTACAACTATCCCGTGGAGCCCCACGGCCTTACAGCCGTGGCACCTTTATACTTTCGCGGCCCAAAACCGCGGCCCTTGGATGACCCTAATGTCCCATTCCAGATTCCTCCTGAGCGAAGCTCAGGGACAGGCCGCGGATGGGTGGGACCGCTCAAATATTCCGCCGAGAGGGGAACCCCCGGGCTTTAGTCCGGAAGGGCTCCATTTTCCGGATTCCGATCGTGGGGCCGGATCCCGCCCCACGGAGGGTAACATGTCTTGTTTAAGACGAGGACTCAAACAGGCGTTCGCACGGCACGCCAGCCGATATCGCGCCGGCAGTGTGCCTTTTCAAAGATTATCATATCCACGGCGGCGTAGGTCGTGTCGATGGCCTGCTTGATCGTCGCACCGAGACCCGTGACGCCCAGGACCCTGCCTCCGTTCGTAACGAGGACATCTTCAGACTTCTTCGTCCCGGCGTGAAAGACAACGACGTCGGGCACCTTGGCCACGGCACCGAGCCCCCGGATGACCTTGCCCTTCTCATACGAGCCCGGATAGCCGCCGGAGGCCATGACCACACAGACCGCTGCCCGCTCATCCCATGACAACGCCATGGGTGCGGCCGCGGGGTCCAACGTCCACAGCATGGCCTCGACCAGATCGCTCTTCAACCGCATCAGCACCGCCTGCGTCTCCGGGTCACCGAAACGTACGTTAAACTCCAGGACCTTGGGTCCCTCCTTCGTCACCATGATACCCGCATAAAGGACGCCCGTATAGGGAGAACCGCGCCGGGCCATCTCGTCGATCACCGGGCCCACGATCTCTTTCATCACATCCTGCATCAGGGCATCGGTCACCACCGGCGCCGGCGAATAGGCGCCCATGCCCCCCGTATTGGGACCCTCATCCTTGTCAAAGATACGCTTATGGTCCTGCGACGCCGCCAGGGGAACGGCGTGACGGCCGTTGGTCAGGACCAGGATCGACGCCTCTTGCCCATCGAGAAATTCTTCTACCACGACCGTGCGGCCCGCATCGCCGAAGATCCGCTCTTCGATCATCTCCGACGCGGTCTTACGGACGCTCTCCCGGGAATCGCAGATCACGACGCCTTTTCCGGCAGCCAGCCCGTCGGCCTTGAGCACGACGGGAAACGACAGATGCGCCACCTCATCGAGGACCGCCTTGACGCCCGTGCAGGTGGCGGCGCGTGCCGTCGGGACCTTCCGGTGAAACATCACCTCTTTGGCAAAGGCCTTGCTCGCCTCAAGCCGGGCCGCCTTTTGGGACGGTCCGAAAATTTTAAGCCCCGCGGCGCGGAACGCATCCGTGATGCCGGCGACGAGGGGCGCCTCCGGCCCCACGACCGTCAGGTCGACCGCCTCCTCTCGGGCAAAACCAAGGAGCCCCTCGGTGTCATCCGCCTTGAGGTCGACGCACGTCGCGAGCCCGGCGATGCCGGCGTTGCCCGGCGCGCAAAAAATCTTCTCAGCGCGCGGGGACTGCGCGATCTTCCACACGAGCGCGTGCTCGCGTCCGCCGGACCCGACGACCAAAATCCTCATGCGGTGCCTCCCGCACAGTTTGTGCTCAGCGGCCGGAAAATCAGACGAGGGCGACGCCGCCCACGCCCGGGATGATCTCGCCGATGAGGACGGCCTGCACGCCGCTCCTGGCGAACGCGCGCACCACCGGCATCTTGACGCCGTCGCGCACGACCAGAACCATACCGATACCCATATTGAAGGTATGGAACATCTCTTTGTCGCTGACCTTGCCCAGGGTCCGGAGCTCCTCGAAGACCGGCGGCACGGCCCAGGCGTTGCGGTAGAGGACCATCGTCGCGTTCGAGGGCACGATGCGGCCGGCCTTGTCGGGGAAGCCGCCGCCCGTGATGTGGGCGATGGCCTTTACCGCCGGCTGCTGAATGTTGAATTTCTTCAGGACATCCGACACGGGCTTCGCGTAGATGCGCGTCGGCGTCAGAAACTCTTTGGCCCGCGCATGCAGCTCGCGGGTCGTGAAGACCTTACGTACCAAAGAGAAGCCGTTCGCGTGGAGTCCGCTCGAGGCCAGGCCGATCACCGCGTCACCGATCTGCACGCGGTGACGCCCCAGGATCTTCTTGCGCTCGACGATCCCCACGCAGAAACCGGCCAGGTCGTAGTCGCCGCGCCTGTACATCCCGGGCATCTCCGCGGTCTCCCCGCCGGCCAGGGCGCAACGCGCCTGCCGGCACCCTGCCGCGATGCCCCGCACCACGTCCTCCAAGACCTGCGTCTCGATGCGGCCCGTCGCGATATAGTCGAGGAAGAAGAGCGGCTCGGCGCCCGAGCACAGGACGTCGTTGACGCTCATCGCCACCAGGTCGATGCCGACGGTATCGTGGATCCTGGCGAGGATCGCTACTTTCAACTTCGTGCCCACCCCGTCGCACGAGGAGACGAGCACCGCGTCCCTGGTCTTGCGCTTGGCGATATCGAAGAACGCGCCGAACCCCCCGATGGACCCCAGGACCTCCCGGCGGGGACTGCCCTTTGCCGCCGCCTTAAACGCATCCACCAAAGCATTCGCCTTGTCGATATCCACGCCGGCCTTCTTATAGTTCCATCCCATCCAAACCCCCTAACAGGAGCTGCCTTTTTCCAAGGCATACTTGTCGGCCCGGCCGAAACGCACCGGATAGACGCCGTTGAAACAAGCCACACAGTAACGCTCGTGCGGCAGCCTTACGGCGCGCAGCATCCCCTCCAGGCTCAGGTAGCCGAGGCTGTCCACGTCGAGATACTCGGCGATCTTCTTCATCGAATACCTGTTGGCGATCAGCTCCTTGCGCGAGGGGAAGTCGATGCCGTAGAAACACGGGAAACGGTGCGGCGGACAGGAGATACGCATGTGTACCTCTCTGGCGCCCGCCTCGCGGAAATTTTTGACGCGGACCTTGGAGGTCGTGCCGCGCACGATCGAGTCGTCGACGATCACGACGCGCTTGCCCCGGACGACCTCGCGCAGGATATTGAACT
>CAZCSY010000042.1:0-12212 GCA_964501505.1 uncultured Planctomycetia bacterium | reverse complement strand
CGGGTCGTATCCCGCACCAGCCGCATCAAACAGGTGATTCATCGGTTGGGCATGCGTCGCATCGGGAACTTGATCGAGCAGAATCGGCCCCAGGTCGTCGTTTGCACGCAGGCCTTTCCATGCGGTCTGGTCGCCGAGTACAAGAGGCGCACACACCGTCCCTTGACCCTCATCGCCGTCCTGACGGACTTCGTGCCGCACTCCTTTTGGGTTTATGACGAGGTCGATTATTTCATGGCGTCCTGCGAGGAGGCGCGGGAGAAGCTGCGCGCGGACGGTGTCCCCAGCGAGAAAATCTTCGTATCGGGAATCCCCATCGATGCGTCCTTTTCGCTGCGTAAGCCCGTCAAGGAGATCCTGGAGCGTTTTGGGCTCGCGTCGGGTCTGCCCATCGCGATGATCATGGGCGGCGGACACGGCCTGGGTCCGATCCGGGACGTGATCAAGAAACTGGATGAAAGCCCGGTCCCGCTGCAGATCATCCTCGTCTGCGGTATCAACAAGGGGCTCTTTCGCTGGGCGCGCCGCCGGCATTTCCGCCATAACGTGGCGGTCTTCGAATACGTGGACCGTATCGACGAGTTGATGTCTGTCGCTTCCGTCCTCGTGACCAAGCCCGGGGGCATCACCACGGCCGAGGCCCTGGCGACAATGCTGCCGATGGTGATCATGAGCCCGATCCCGGGCCAGGAGATGCGCAACACGCAGCTGCTCGTCAAGCACGAGGCCGCTATTCGCGCTGAAGGGCCTCAGGAAGTCCTTGCGGCCATCATAGATATCCTCCTGATGCACAAACGCCGTTACGGCATTTTTTCCTTCTGGCACGGCATGAATCGACTGGCCAAGCCCCATGCGGCGACGGATATCGCCAAGCTCTGCGTGAGGAGCGTGCCGTGTTAGCCTTTATCCTGTACAAACTGGCGTACTTCTTGGCGACGCGGCTGCCTGTTCGCTTCGGGAGGTGGTTTACGGTCTGGGCTTCCCTTTTGAAATTCTGCATCTCGCCGCGCGACCGCAGGGCCGTGCTGGGAAACCTCCGGCGCATCCTGCCGGAGGCCTCCGAAGACGAGATCTACGCAAAGGCCAAGGAGGTCTTTGTCAATTTCGGCAAGTATCTCTACGAATTCTTCCGTTCAAAATACCTGACCCGGGACATGCTGGGTAGCCGCGTCATCGTCAAAGGTCGGGAGCATCTCGATGAGGCCCTCGCCAAGGGCAAGGGGACTCTCGTCGTCACGGCGCATATGGGTAACTGGGAGCTCGGCGGGGTCTTCATGTCCCTGTTGGGCTACCCGATGGTGGCCGTCGCGCTTCCCCATCGCGACCGGAGGATCAATGATCTTTTTAACAGGCAACGCCAGCGCATCGGCGTCAAGGTCGTGCCGTCGCTGGGCGTGGCCGTGCGGCGTATCTATGAGTGCCTGAAGGCCAACGCCATCGTCGCACTCGTCGGAGACAGGGACTTTGCGAACACGGGTGTGCGCATGCCTTTCCTGGGCGCGGAGAAGATGATCCCGCGCGGTCCGGCGGTCCTGGCCCTGCGCACCGGCGCGCCCATCATCATGTGCTTTGTCCTGAGGGAGCCCGACGACAAAATCGTAATAGAATTCAGCAAGTTGCCTGAAACACCCAGGCAAGAGGAGAGCATCACGGCCGCCTTTGTCCGGGAGATCGAAGAGAAGATCCGTCAGTACCCCGCGCAGTGGCTGATGTTCCGCGAGTTTTGGAAAGAATGAAGACGATCTGCGTCATCCCATCGTACAACGAAGAAAAGACCATCGGCTGGCTCGTCCAATCCGTCAGGGCCCTGGGCCATGACGTCCTCGTCGTCGATGACGGTTCGCAAGACCGGACCGCGCCGTGGGCCCGGGCGGCCGGGGCTCAAGTCCTCGTCAATCCGCAGAATCTGGGCAAAGGCGCTGCCCTGCGCATCGCTTTTGGCTCCATCAAAGACAGGGACTACGCTATGGTGGTGGTGATGGACGGCGATGGCCAACATCTGCCGCAGGACATCCCTCGTCTGATCGAAGGCATGCGACGGACCGGGGCCGATATCGTCGTGGGTAACAGGATGGGGCGCGCCAAGGGGATGCCCTTCATCCGGTGGCTGACCAACACGACCATGTCGGCATTTCTCTCTTTCAAATGCCGCCAGCCCATACCGGACACGCAATGCGGCTTCCGCCTCTTGTGCATGAGCGCCCTGCGGCGTCTTGAGCTCAAGACCGATAATTTCGAGATCGAATCCGAGGTGCTCCTGGAGGCCGCCCGCAAAGGCCTCAAGATCCGCTCGGTTGCCATCACCACGGTCTATGACGGGCAGTACAGCGCCATCCATCCCTGGCGCGATACCTTGAGGTTTTTGCGCTTTATCTTTTCCAAATAATGAGAGACCTCTTGCGAAGAGTTTCCAACGACTCTCTGCTCAGACATAGCGGCCTGATGTTCGGCTCGAGTCTCGCCCAGAATGGCTTGAACTTCGTGTATTGGCTCGCGATGGTGCGTCTGCTCGCCCCCGTGCCCTACGGCATCCTGAACGCCCTGGTGGCGTGCGTGAGTTTCTTTGCGACCAACGGAAGCGTCTTGCAGACGGTCACGACGCGCTTCATATCGCTCCACACCGCCCGGGGCGATCGGGAAGCGGCCCGGACGTTCCTCGCCCACATGGGCCGGCTCGTCGGCGTGGTAGCGCTCGCGCTGGCCGTTTTCTTCCTGGCCTTCGGACGTTTTGTCGCGGTCTTTTTACAGCTGCACGATGTCTCCTACGTGGCGTTGATGGCGGTCGGCATCTTTTTCAGTCTGACGCTGGCCTTGACGATGGGATCCCTGCAAGGGCTACAGCGTTTCCCGCTCATGGCGATCAACGGCATCATCATGAGCGGCGCCAAGCTGGGCGTCGGTGTCTTGCTGGTGCTGTGGGGGTGGAAGGCGCACGGGGCCTTCCTTGGGTTCGTCGTCGCGCTCGGACTCAGCTTCCTCTTCTGCTACCGCGTGCTGCCGGCATGGCTGCGCTCAGGCATCTGGCTTAGGACGCGCCACCGCCCCATGGCGTGGAAGGGCGTCTTACCCTATTTCGTCCCGGTCCTCCTGTCGACGCTCTCTTTTTATCTCTTTACGAACGCGGACATTATTCTGGTCAAACACTTCTTTTCGCCTCTCGAGGCGGGGTATTATGCGGTGGGCCAGATCGTCGGCAAGGTCGCCCTCTTTTTCCCTTCGGCGGTGGGGCTCGTGATGTTCCCCAAGGTCGTGGATGCCCACGCCCGCGCCGAGGACGTCCGTTCTCTCCTGACGAAGAGCCTGTTGATCGTCGGCGGGCTGAGCTGCCCGATCATCCTGGCCGCTTTTCTGGATCCCGCCCGGATGTTGGCCGTGCTGACGGGAGGGGCTCCCGCGGAGGCCGTGGGCCTGGTGCGGTACTTCGCCCTGAGCATGTCCTGTTTTGCCGTCGTCCAGATCCTCATGCTCTTTCACCTCTCCCGGCATCACAATAATTTCATCTACGTGCTGACGGCCGCGGCCGGCCTGCAGGTCGCGGGGATCAGCGTCTTTCATCATTCCCTCGTCCAGGTGGCGGGCATCCTGGTCTTTATGTCCGTGGCCCTCGTCCTGTGGGGGCTCGTCTTTTCCTTGAAGGAGCGTCCGCGTGCGGCCTTTTAAAGAGAAGATATCCATCATCGTGCCGGCCTTCAACGAGGAGGAGATCATCCGTCGATCCCTGGAAGAAATCGTGGCGACCTTTGAGGGCATGGATGTGACCTACGAGGTGGTCGTCATCGACGATGGGAGCCGGGACGGGACCGTCCGGGTGGCCATCGAGGCGGCCCGGCAGCATCCGAACATCAAGGTCAAGCGGAATCTTGAAAACTACGGCAAGGGCCGCGCGCTCAAAAAGGCATTCCGGTATTGCACGGGCGACCTGATTGTCTTTCTTGATGCGGATCTGGATTTAGAGCCGTCCTTTGTCCCCATCCTGGTGGATATCCTGAAATGGGAGGCCGTGGACGTGGTCATCGGTTCAAAATTCCATCCCATGTCCCAGATCGAATATTCGCTCCAACGCCGGATCATCAGTTTTATCTATTACCTTTTGATCAAGGCCTTTTTCCATCTTCGCGTGCGCGACACCCAGACGGGCATCAAGGTCTTCAGGCGGCAGGTCCTTGAAGAGGTCTTTCCCCGGATCCTGGTCAAGAAGTTCGCTTTTGACCTGGAGGTGTTGGCGCTGGCCCGGCATTTGGGATTCAAGATCGCCGAGGCGCCGATCGTCCTCAGACAGCGCCGGAGATTCGGCCGTATCGGGGCGCGGGCCCTCTGGCAGACGGGCTGGGACACACTGGCCATTTTCTACAGGTTGCGTCTCTTGCGCTACTACGACAAGATCGTCGTTAAAAAGTCAAAAGCCGGGGAAGGTCCCGACGCGGGGGAAGAGGCTGCGCCCGCAACGCGGGCCGAGACGCGGAAAAAAACGCCGGAAGGAACGGGTGTCGTATGAAGGTCTCGATCCTCATCGCGGTCAAGGGGTCGAACGAACGCCTGGAGGAGTGTCTGGCCCGCTGTCTTCGATTGACCTATAGGGACGTCGAGATCCTGGCCTTGCCCGATACGGCCTTTGATTATCCCGACGCGCGGGTGCGCATCATCCCGACCGGACCGTGTCTGCCCGCAAAAAAGAGAGATGTAGGCGCCAGGCTCGCCCAGGGCGAGATTCTGGCCTTCCTGGACGATGACGCCTATCCGGCCGAAGGCTGGCTTGAACCGGCTATCGAGATCTTCAAGAGCGACCCCCAGGTCGCCGCAGTCGGCGGTCCGGCGGTCACGCCGCCGGACGAACCGTTCTGGCGAAAGGCCGGCGGTCTCGTTTATGAGTCGGCGGTCCTCAGCGGGATCTACCGGTACCGGTATCTGCCGCGTCGCCAGCGGCTAATGGACGACCACCCGTCGTGCAATCTCCTGGTGCGTAAGGAGGTCTTTTTAAAACTGAAGGGATTCGATACGGTCTTCTGGCCCGGAGAAGACACAGTGCTGTGCCTGAAAATCGTCAAGGAGCTCGGTCAGAAGATTATCTATGATCCCCGGGTCCTGGTGTATCACCACCGCCGGCCTCTCTTTGGGCCTCATCTGCTTCAGATCGCCAGCTATGCTAAGCACCGCGGCTACTTTGCCAAGCGATTTCCCCAGACCTCGCGGCGCTGGTCTTATTTCATGCCGACGCTCTTAATTGTATCCTTCGTGGCATTCTTGCTCGTTTTTCTCTTGTCCTTATTCGTGCGGGGACTTTTTTTCCCGACGGCATTCTTCCTTGCGTTTCTCGGAACCTATGTCCTTGCGGTATTTTTAGGCTCACTGCACGGCAGGCGGCTGGGCCTCATCGCGCTAACGATCCTCGGCATCGTCGCGAGCCACCTGACATACGGTTTTTGTTTTGCGTGGGGAGGCTTTGCGCGTCGTCTCAAGGAGGAGATATAGGCCATGAAGGTCATCCTGGCGTATCCTCCCATCGATTCGGACAAGGGCGTGCCGCTTTTGTCCCAAAACCGCCAGTTCCAATATTTCAGGGAGCCGACGTTCATCTATCCGGTCGTGCCGGCGAGCGCCGCCACGATGCTCCAGGACGCCGGCCACGAGGTGTTGTGGCTGGACGGCATCGCCGAAGGGTGGACGATGCCGCAGTTTCTCGAGCGGGTCCGGGCCTTCGCTCCCGATATCGTAGCGATGGAGACCAAGACCCCGGTTGTCAAGCGGCACTGGCGCATCATCGACGACCTGAAAGATGCGGCCGGCCCCGACAAGAAGATGAGGGTTGTCTTGTTCGGCGACCACGTGACCGCCCTGCCGCAGGAGTCGTTTGAGCGCTCCCGGGTGGACTTTGTCCTGACAGGCGGGGACTATGATTTTTTGCTGCGCAATCTTTGTGACGTCCTTGGCGCCAGAGGGACAAGAGGTCCGGGAGAAGGAAAATGGGACGCGCGGCGGCTTGAGCCGGGGATCTGGTACAGAGAAGACACGCAGGTCAAGACAACGGGCCCCTTTCAACTCAACCATGACCTTGACGCTGCGCCGCTGATCGACCGGGAATTGACGCGCTGGGACCTCTATGCATTTAAAAACGGCAACTTCAAGAGGACGCCGGGCGCCTACACGATGGCGGGTAGGGATTGCTGGTGGGCCAAATGCACCTTTTGTTCCTGGCCGACGCTCTATCCGTCGTTCCGGACGCGCTCTGTCAGGCGGGTCGTGGATGAGATCGAACACCTTGTCGAGCGTTACGGCGTGCGGGAGGTGATGGACGACACGGGGACATTCCCGGCCGGAGATTGGCTCGTTGAGTTTTGCGATGAGATGATACGCAGGCAACTGCATCGACGTGTGACTCTCGACTGCAACATGCGCTTCGGCGCGCTGGACGAAGAGGCCTACCGCCGCATGAAGGCCGCGGGTTTCCGGCTGATCCTCTTTGGTCTTGAGTCGGCGAACCAAAAGACGCTGGACCGCATCCACAAGAACCTCAGGGTCGAGGATATCACGGCATCCTGTCTTGCGGCACGTCGGGCCGGCCTTTATCCGCACATCACCATCATGTTCGGCTATCCCTGGGAGACGAAAGAAGACGCGGCAAAGACCCTTGAGCTCGGCCGGCGCCTCCTCGTGAAAGGCCACGCCTACACGGTGCAGGCGACCCTCGTCATCCCGTATCCGGGTTCTCGGCTCTTCGAGGAGTGCCGTCAGAACGGATGGCTGCGTTCGCAAGATTGGGAAGACTACGACATGAAGAAACCCGTCATGACGACGCCCATAGAGGATGCGGCCTTAAACCGCCTGGTCCAGGGCATCTACCGCACGGCGTTCTCGCCGGAGTTCGTCCTGCGGCGCATCGCCAGTATCCGGGATGCCTCGGATCTGGCCTATTTCGGCAGGGGCATCCGCAAGGTCACGGGTCACCTGCTTGATTTTAAAAGGAGCCTCTGATGCCGCCGCGGGTCTCTTTTGTCATCCCGACACTGAATTCCGCGGCCACGCTCGCGGTGTGCCTGGAGGCGATCGGAAGCCAGGATTATCCGCGGGAGAAGACAGAGGTGGTTGTGGCAGACGCGGGTTCCTCGGATGAGACCCTGAAGATTGTGGAGCACTTCCGTTCGGCCCACGGCGACATCAAGACACGGGTCGTGGCTAATCCCCTCAAGACCGGCGAGGCCGGCAAGGCCGCGGCCCTGCGCCAGGCCATGGGAGACGTGGTGGCGTTCGTGGATTCGGACAACATCCTCGAAGATACCGGCTGGCTGCGACGCATGGTGACGCCGTTCGACGATGCCGAGGTTATCGCGGCGGAGCCCATTCGCTACACCTACCGCCGCAAAGACCCCTGGATCACGCGCTACTGCGCCCTGATGGGGATGAACGACCCTCTGTGCTACTTTTTGGGCAATTTTGACCGTACGAACATCCTGAGCTCCCGGTGGACGTGCATGCCCTACAAGGTGCTTCGCGAGACAGACGACTATCTGAAAGTCGCCCTGGACCCGGCGCGCCTGCCGACGATAGGGGCCAATGGATTCCTGATCCGGCGGGAAGCGATGGCCCCGTGGCAGGACGAAGAGTACCTTTTTGATATCGATATCCTGGCCGCCCTGCTGGCCGGGAACGCCCGGGCCGCTGTGGCAAAAGTGAAGGTGGGGATCGTTCACCTCTACTGCGCCACGGTCGGCGATTTCTGGCGCAAGCAGCGACGGCGCGTCGCCGATTACCGGTATTTCAGCGGAACCCGCAGGCGGCGCTATGGCTGGGAGGACCAGAACCGCGGGGGCATGGTCTACTTTTGCCTGTCGTGCGGCATCGTCCTGCCGTTGCTGCTTCAGGCGCTCCGGGGCTGGTGGCGCAGCCGCGACCGCTGCATGGCCGGCCATCCCGTCCTGTGCCTGGCCACGTGTCTGGCCTACGCCACGGGAATGCTGGGACCCGCGCGGCCGGCGGCACGGCACGCATGGCAAAGGATAAAAAGATGAAGACATCTTCGGCTATCCTTATCCTGACTCCTTTTTTCAGGCCGAACATCGGCGGCGTGGAATCGTATCTCGACGACCTGTGCCGTTATCTCGTACGGCGAGGCCGGCGCGTGACCGTGATCACGTATCAACCGCTGACCTCGAGGTTTCGCGGACCGGCCCTTGAAAGGGAAGGGACGCTCGAGATCCGACGCATCTGCTGGTTCGGCCGCAACTGGTTCCACAAGCTGGAGCGGCACCCTTTCTGGATGCTTGTGTATCTGGCACCCGGCCTCTTTGCCGCCACCTTTTTTTACCTGGCGCGCCGGTCAAGGGACATCGCGGTGATCCACGCGCAGGGGTTGACCGCCACGCTCGTGGCGCGTCTCTTGGCGCCCCTTTTCGGCAAACCGGTGATCGCGAGCACGTGCGCGGTCTATGGCTACGCGAAAGGGACCTTCCGGGCGGCCGTGGCCCGCCGGGTCTTTGCCGGTTGCGTGAGGGTCTTCGCCCTGGGGGAGTGCTCGCACCGTGAATTGACGTCTATCGGGGTGCCTGAAGAGAAGGTCACGCGCTACCACCTCTGGATGGACCTGACAGAGTACCGGCCGGATGATAAAGCCAGAATGAAGAACGCGCTGGGCCTGGGTGATGCCTTTCTCGTCCTTTACGTGGGCCGTTTTATCCCGGCAAAGGGAGTAGACCTCCTGTTGCAGATCGCCCGCCAGGTCCCCGAAAAGATCCGCTTTTGTTTTATCGGAGATCACGGCCCCCTGTATGACGCCGTGGCCGCCGCAGAGGCGGCCGGTGCGAACGTGACGCTGGTCAAGGACAAGCGGGGGCGTGAATTGATACCGTATTACCAGGCGGCGGACGTGGTGGCCGTGCCCTCTTTATACAGCGAGGCGTTCGGCAAGGTGATCATCGAGGCCTTTGCCTGCGGCACGCCGGTCATCGGCGCGGACCGCGGCTTCATCCCCAGCGTCATCGACAGGCACGTGGGCCGCGTCGTGGAGCCCACCCCGGATACCTTTAAAAAAGAAATCCTGAATCTTTTTGAGGACAGGACGTTGCTGGGTAGCCTGACCGCCGCCGCCCGGCGTTATGCCGAGGAGAATTTCGGTGAGACCAACGCAGAGGTCATCTATGAGAGCTATGCGCCTACGGATTAAAAGGGCTTCTTCTTTACCTGTCGTCATCCTGTGCGGGGGCCGGGGTCTGCGCCTGGGTCCGGTGACCATGCGCATCCCCAAGCCCCTGATTCCGGTAGGCCGCGAACCCATCCTCTGGCATGTGATGAAGATCTACGCCGCCTACGGTTGCCGCGAGTTCATCCTTTGTCTGGGGTACCAGAAGGAGAGGATCCGGCGCTATTTCACGAGGAAGAGCCCAAGGGGGTGGCGCGTCCGTTTCGTGGACACGGGGCTGGAGAGCTCCAAGGCCGAGCGCCTGCGCCGTGTGGCGCCCCTCATCCGCTCGCAGGATTTCTTCGTGGCGTACGGAGACGACGTTTCGGACGTGGACATCGACAGACTCCTGGCCTTCCACCGGAAACACAGAGGCATCGTGACGGTGACGGCCGTGCGCCGGTCCTCTGACTTCGGCATCCTGGATATCGGCCGCCGCGGCGCCATCACCCGCTTTGTCGAAAAGCCGCTCCTGGACGTGTGGATCAACGGCGGCTTCATGGTGATGCATAAAAAGATTTTTTCGTATCTGCGCCAAGGGGAGCTTGAGAGCGACGTCTTTCATGCTCTGGCCCGTCGGGGCCGGATCATGGCCTATCGGCACCGCGGGGCGTGGAAGGCCATGAACACCCTGAAAGACCAGTCGGAACTCTCGCGTCTCTGGGAGACGGGCAAGGCCTTTTGGAAGGTCTGGCACGATTAGTGCCGGCGGCCGGCACGACCCTAGACTATGATGGAGGAGGACGACCATGAAGTTCTGGAAGGGCCGACGGATATTGATAACGGGCGGGGACGGTTTTGTGGGCGGGTGGCTCGCCCGGGCGCTGGCGGGCCGTGGCAGCCGCGTCGTGGTCTTGTGCCGGGACCAAAGGCAGGACTCTTCGCTCCACGTCCTGAATCTGCGCGGTAAGGTCGATGAAGCCAGCGGTGACCTCGTGGACCTGCCGGCCCTGCTGCGGGTCCTCAATGAATACGCCATCGATACCTGTTTTCATCTTGGCGCCCAGACGCTCGTCCAGACGGCGAACCGCAGCCCGCTGGCGACCTTCGAGTCCAACATCAAAGGGACCTGGAATATCCTCGAGGCGAGCCGCCGGACGCCGACGGTGAAAAGGGTCATCGTCGCCTCAAGCGACAAGGCCTACGGCGCCCAAAAAAGACTTCCCTACACGGAGGACATTTCCCTGGCAGGCGTCTTTCCGTATGACGCCTCCAAGGCCTGCGCGGATATCCTGGCGCGCTCCTATTTCATCTCCTACAAGCTTCCCGTTGTCGTCACGCGCAACGCCAATACCTACGGCGGCGCAGACATGAACTTCAGCCGGCTGGTTCCCGACGCGATCCGGTGCCTGCTCACGGGTAAACGGTTCGAGATCCGCAGCGACGGGACGCCGCAAAGAGATTATATGTACGTAAAAGATGCAGTCGCGGGTTACATCACCCTGGCGGAACAGATGGATCGGCGGGAGGTGCTCGGTGAGGCCTTCAACTTCGGCACGGGGCAGCCGGTAGCGGTCCTGGACCTTTATCGCCGGATCGCCCGGCTCTGTCGCAGGCCGAAGGCGCGGCCGAAGGTCCTCGGGAAGGCCGCCAACGAGATCGACCGGCAGTACCTGTCGTGTTCAAAGGCTCGTAAGGTCCTGGGCTGGAGGCCGCAGTATTCGCTTGAAGAGGGCCTGAAGGAGACCATCACGTGGTACAAAACGTATTTCAAGGGGGCAAACCGCCGTTAGACGGCACACAGGCCCGGCAGCACTTCGAGACGCAATACCGCAGGAATGCGTTCTTTTCGCCGCGGGATATCCGTTTCGGCATTTACGACCCCGGGATCTGGGAGGCGTGCGTCCCGCTCCTGAAAAAGAGCGGCGTGGTCGTGGACTTGGGGGCCGGCGGCGGGACGTTTCTTCTTAATGCGGCCCGGGTAACGAAGGCACGCCTTATCGGCGTGGACCTCTCCGAGGCAGCCCTGGGGCTCTTTGCGGCGTGCGTCCCTCAGGCGGAGGCGAAACGGGAGGACGTGACCCGGACGACGCTCGCAGACGGCTCAGCGGATTTTGTCGCCAGCATCATGACCATCGAGCACGTTGATGACGCCGCGCTCGTCCGGGAGGCGCACCGTCTCCTGAGGCCGGGCGGACATCTTTTGCTGACCTCGGTCCTGCGCAGCCGCAGGGCCTGGTATTTTTACCGTTCGAGGCAAGGAGAGTGCGTCCTGGAGCCCACGCATCTGAGAGAGTATCCCTCGGCAGAGAACTTTCTTAGTCTCCTGCCCCGGGGAGAATTCGACGTCCTCATGGCCCGTGAACCGGTTCTTGCGTATCCCCTGATCGACCCGCTTATCAAGTGTTTCTTCCGGCACAGCGGCGGACAGCGAGTGCGCAGGTGGCTCTCGGGAACGTGCATGGAAAAGATACGACTGTGGACGCGCGTCCCCGTGCCCGGTTATCGGGCGATCGAGGTGCTCTGCGTCAAGAGGTGAAGAGATGAACTTCTACGAGAAGTACTGGCGTCATGAAGGCGACACGGAGGCGCCGGCCGCCCGGCCCCCGGAGTGGAACGAAAAGGACCTGCGACGCGTGATGGATGCGGTTCGGCCTTTCTGTCGGGGCGATGGCCTGGACGTGGGCTGCGGCGACGGCTTCTTCACCGACCAGTTGACACGCCAGACAAAGGTCAGGCGCATGGCGGGCGTCGACGTCTCCCGCACGGCCGTGGACAGGGCGCGGCGTTCCTACCGCCACGTGCAGTTTGAGGCCTTTGACGGCGAGAAGCTGTTTTTCGCGGACCGCTCCTTCGACTTCGTGACCCTCATCGAGGTCATCGAGCACCTCTTGGATCCCGAGGCCCTCTTGCGGGAGATCCGCCGGACCCTCAGGGATGAAGGCCATCTCATCATTACGACCTCGGACTTTAACTGGCCCAAAAAGGTCCTGATCGCAGCGTGCTGTTGGGAAAAATACTTTCACCCCGCCGGGCCGCACATCCGGTTCTTCACGCGCTCGTCCCTGGCCCGCCTCCTGGACAAGTTTACCCTGCGGGTCGT
>CAZCSY010000041.1:0-12285 GCA_964501505.1 uncultured Planctomycetia bacterium | reverse complement strand
AGGCGCCGTTTTTGATCTATGAGGATTACGACCTGGTCCTGCGGATGCTGCGGGACTACTACAATGACGAGATCGGCAACATCTGGATCGACTCCAAGGAGGAGTTCAAGCGCGTCCTGCGCTTCATCAAGTCCTACATGAGCCGTCTGTCGCAGACCGTGCGGCTCTACCGTGAGAAGGAGCCGTTGTTCGAGAAGAAGGGCATCGAGGATGAGATCGAACGCCTGTATTCGAACAAGGTTTTTTTGAAGAGCGGCGCCTATATCGTCATCGAGCCGACCGAGGGGCTGACGGTCATCGACGTGAACTCCGGCAAGTTCCGGCGCCGGAATATCTCTCAGGAACTCATGGCCTTTTCCGTCAATTCCGAGTCGGCGCGCGAGATCGCCCGCCAGCTGCGGCTGCGCGACGTCGGCGGCATCATCGTGATCGATTACATCGACATGATGGAGGAGCGGCACCGCCGGGAACTGATCCATGTCTTCCGCGGGGCCTTGACGTCGGACCGCGCCAAGACCGACATCCTGGGGATCTCGAAGCTGGGCCTCGTCCAGATGACGCGCGAGCGCACCCACCGGACGCTGGAGAGCATCGCCTATCAGAATTGTCCGCTCTGCCACGGGAAGGGCAAGGTCAAGTCGCCGTTCTCCATCGCGCTCAACGTCCTGCGCGACCTCAAGAATTACCTGGCCCACCACCGGACCCGTCGCGTGGTGGTGGAGGTCCATCCGGATGTCGCCGCGAGCCTCACCGGCCAGCACTTTAAGGGACTGCGGAATGTCTCGCGCCGCTTCGGCGCGCGGGTGGATATCCGGGCAAACAAGGAGCTGCACCCCGAAAAGATCAACATCACGTCTTAACGGGGTCCTTTCGTCAGCCCGAGGGCAGCGGCATTGACTCGGGGGCCGAGGTGTGTTATATTTATCCCGTTTTCGCAGAGGTAAAGACGGATACAAAAGGAGCGAAGTTATGTACGCCATTATTCAGACGGGCGGGAAACAGGAGAAGGTGAGCGTCGGAGACGTCATCACCGTCGAACGCATCGACAAGAAGAAGGACGTGACCTTCAGCCATGTCCTTTTGATAGCGGACAAAGACAAGGTCAGCGTGGGCGATCCCTTTGTCAAGGGGGCCAAGGTGGGGGCGAAAATCCTCGAGCAGACGCGCGGCCGCAAGCTCATTTCTTTTAAGGCCCGCCGCCGCAAGAGTTCGCGGCGCACGCACGGTCACCGCCAGGCGTTGACGCGGGTCAAGATCACCGAGATCGAGCATTGAGGATCCGGTGTCGGTGCGACAAGAGCGCCGTGAGCATTTTGTCTCAAAACGCGTGACGCAGGTTTGTTATCCCGCCTTCGCAGAATACCCCGGTTTGCCCCGGCAGAATCTTCGCTATGGCCGGGGCTTGTCGAGGGATGAATGCGGGAATAAATCGCTTCGGCGGGCTGTCACGGGATGGGCAAGCCCGACGCACAACGTCAGGCGGGGTCATTTAAGGGACTAGGGGCTTGCCGGGGGTTTCCATGTTCATTGATACGGCGAAGATCAGCGTGAGGGCGGGTGCCGGCGGCAACGGGTGCAACAGCTTTTTCCGCGATAACCGCGTTGAACACGGCAAGGCCAACGGCGGGGACGGGGGCGACGGCGGAGACGTGATCCTGCGCGCCGACAAGGCCATCTACACGCTTCTGGATTTTCAGTTCCGTCGTCACTTCAAGGCGGTCAGCGGCCGGCACGGCTCCAGCAACGACAAAGCCGGTGCGCGCGGGCAAGATTGCCTGATCCGCGTGCCCGTGGGGACGTTCGTCACGGAGGCGGGGACAGGGTGTTTCCTGCGGGACCTGGACACGCACGGCCTGGAGGTGATCGTCGCGCGCGGCGGGCAGGGCGGCAAGGGCAATTGCCGCAACCGCGAGGCGACGTCGGGTGAGGCCGGCGAGGAGCGGGAACTCGTCCTTAACCTGAAGCTGATCGCGGACGTGGGGCTCCTCGGGTGTCCGAATGCCGGCAAGTCCACGTTGATATCGAAGATCTCGAACGCCACGCCGAAGATCGCCAACTATCCTTTCACGACGCGCGCACCGCAGCTGGGCGTGGTGCGCCGGGCCGACGATACGGAGTTCATCGTCGCGGACATCCCCGGCCTGATCGCCGGCGCGCACGAGGGGCGGGGTCTCGGCGACCGCTTCCTGAAGCACGTCGAGCGCACGCAGGTGCTGGTGCATCTGGTGGACATGGCGGGCGTGGACGGCCGCGATCCGCTCGAGGATTACGACGTCATCAACAAGGAATTGGAGGCGTTTTCAAAGGCTCTTGCCGAAAAGAAACAGGTCCTGGTGGCCAACAAGATGGACCTGGAGGCCGCCGGAGAGAACCTGAAGCGTTTCCGCGAAACGGTGAAGCGCCGCGTTTTTGAGATTTCGGCCCTTGAGGGCAAGGGCCTGGAGGCCTTGCTTGAAGAAATCACGGAAAGTCTCGCAGAAGATCGTCGTTAAGGTCGGATCGAGCGTCTTGACCGGCGGCGGAGTTGTCCTCGTCCCGCAGAATTTGGCGCGCGTGGTGTCTCACGTGGCGTCTTTCAGGGAAAACGGGGATCAGGTCATCTTGGTGACGAGCGGCGCCATCGCCTGCGGGTTGTCGGAATTGGGTTTCAGGGAGAGGCCGACGGCCCTGGCGGAGCTGCAGGCCGCTGCCGCGGCCGGCCAGAATATCCTGATGCAGGAGTATTCACAGGAGTTCGCTCGATATGGCCTCAAGGGTGCCCAGGTTCTTTTGACGCGAGGAGATTTCACGGACCGCAAACGCTATCTGAACGCCCGCGCGACCATCAATGCCCTTTTGCGCCACGGTCTGGTGCCGATCGTCAACGAGAACGACGCCGTCTCCGTTGAGGAGATCAAATTCGGCGATAACGATACGCTCTCGGCGCGCCTGGCTGCGGCGGTCGAGGCGGACGGTCTCTGGATCCTGTCGGATATCGACGGGCTTTATGAAAGATTTGATCCCAAGACAGGCAAGGGAAAGAATTTGATCAGGGAGGTCAAGGCGATCACGCCGTCCATCGAAAAGATGGCCTGCGGGACCGATAAGGCATCTTGCGTGGGCGGCATGTCGACGAAGATCCAGGCGGCGCGCATCGCGACGAGCGCCGGAATTCCGGTCTGCTTGAGCGCCTTGCCGAGCAGGGCGGTTTCTATCCGCTTTGATGCATCCGTCTATGAAGGGTTTAACAACACGCGCTTCTGCGAGGGCAGAGGCGTGGGCAGCGCCAAGAAGCACTGGATCGCGTTTGAGGCCGCGGCCAAGGCTCGGATCGTCGTCGATGACGGCGCCCGCCATGCCCTGACCCAGCGGCCCTGCAGCCTCTTGGCGCCGGGCGTCGTGGCCTGCGAGGGCGCCTTCAAGGCGGGGGATATCGTCGAGGTGGCCGACAAGGCCGGTGCGGTCTTTGCCAAGGGCAGGGCCAATCTGTCATCCAAGGAGATCGCGGAAGGCGCGGGCAAGAAGATCAAAAAAGAGGTGATCCACCGGGATCATTTAGTCATCCTGGGTTAGGGACACACTTTTCATGAAGAAAAAGAAACCCTTACGCACGAAACTTGAAGTGGAATTGAGGCGCCTGGCCGGCAGGGCGAAGGCCGCCACGCACCTCCTCGCCGCCCTGGACGCCGAGAAGAAGAACGCGGTGCTGCGTGATATGGCAGGGGTTCTGGAGGAGGGTGTTTCCGCTATCCTCCTGGCCAATAAAAAGGATCTCGTGGCTGCCCGCCAGAAGCGCCTCCCCGAGGCCTTTGTCGAGCGGCTGACCCTGACGCCCAAGAGGGTCGAGGAGATGGCGGCGTCGCTCAGGAGCATCGCGGACCTCCGCGATCCGGTCGGAGAGGTCATCAGGAATTGGAGCCGTCCCAATGGGTTGACCATCAGCAAGGTCCGAACGCCGATCGGCGTCGTCCTCATCGTCTACGAGTCTCGGCCGAACGTGACCTCGGACTGCGTGGGTCTCTGTTTTAAATCGGGCAACGTCGTCATCCTGCGCGGCGGCAGCGACGCGTTCCATTCGAACGCCGTCCTCTTCAGGCTGCTCGCGTCCGTGGTGCGGCGCCACGGCCTGCCGGCCGAGGTCATCAATCTCGTTGCCGTGACGGACCGCCGTGCGGTTGATATTTTGTTGACCCTGGATGATTCCATCGACCTCGTGATGCCGCGCGGCGGGGAGTCGCTGATCCGTCAGGTGCGCGACAAATCGAAGATCCCGGTGATCAAGCATTACAAGGGGATCTGCCATATTTACGTGGACGAAGACGCGGATCGGATCCAGGCCGAGCGCATCGTGCTCAACGCCAAGGTCCAGCGGCCCGCCGTCTGCAATGCCGTGGAGACGCTCCTCGTGCACGAGGCCCTGTCGAAGGATTTCCTGCCGAAGATGATCCGGGCGCTCCAGGACGCCGGCGTCGCCGTGCGCGGGTGCGCCAAGACCCGCAAGGTCGCTCCGCGGGTCGCGGCCGCGACCGAAGAGGACTGGCGCATGGAGTATCTGGATCTTATCCTTTCGGTGAAGGTCGTCAAGGACGTGGGGGAGGCGATCCGTCACATCAACCGCTACGGTTCGCACCACAGCGATGCGATCGTCACGCGCGACAACGCCCGGGCGGAAAGGTTCTTAAAAGAGGTCGACTCCGCCTGCGTCTACGCGAACGCATCCACGCGTTTTACCGATGGGTATCAGTTTGGCATGGGCGCGGAGATCGGCATCAGCACCGACCGGCTGCACGCCCGCGGCCCGATGGGCCTCGAGGAGCTGACGACGTACAAGTACGTCATTCGCGGCTCGGGCCAGATCCGTGATTGACAAGGACCCTGGCCGTTTTCGGCCGGGACCAGGCCCCGCTTGGGAAACGGTCGCGCCGGCCCCTCGGTTTGTCACAAGGAGACCGGGACAGGAGGCAAGGGGGGGACGATGAAGATTGGGATACTCGGCGGAACGTTTGACCCGATCCACTACGGCCACCTGATCCTGGGCGAGCAGGTCCGGGGTCAGCTCAAGCTCGATAGGGTGATCTTTGTCCCGACGTATCAGCCGCCGCACAAGGACGGCCGCCGCATCCTCGATGCCCGGCACCGCCTGAGGATGGCGCGGTTGGCCGTACGCAGCAGTCCCCGCTTCATGGTTTCGGACATCGAGATACGGCGGCGGGGCAAGTCCTATACGGTCGACACGTTGCGGGCGGTCAAGAAAT
Organism: uncultured Planctomycetia bacterium; assembly: GCA_964501505.1. Lineage (GTDB taxonomy): Bacteria > Omnitrophota > Gorgyraeia > Velamenicoccales > Velamenicoccaceae > CAZCSY01. The sequence continues at coordinate 7,051 of CAZCSY010000041.1, read as the reverse complement.
GTTACCGCGGGGCCAAGCTCTTTTTTATCTGCGGCTCGGACCTCGTCAGCGAGATACCGACGTGGAAGAAGGTCGACGAGATCTACCGTTTGGCCCGGTTCGTGTTGGCCAAGCGGCCCGGATACGGACGCCGGCTCACGGGTCGCCGTTTCCTGAAGATCCAGGTGGCCCAGGTGGATATCTCTTCTTCGTCGCTGCGGCGCCTCGTCCACCGGGGGCGGTCCATTAAATATCTGACGCCGGACAGCGTCGTGCGCTACATCCAGAGGCATCGTCTCTATAGGTGAGAACATGAAGATCAAGGTCGGCCCATCCCTCCTGGCGTGTGATTTTACGAATCTCGAGGCGGAGATCCGGCGCGCCCAGGCAGCGGGCGCCGATTTCCTGCACGTCGACGTGATGGACGGCCACTTCGTCCCCAACATCACGATCGGCCCGGGCGTGGTGGCGGCCATCCGAAAGAAGACCGCGCTGCCGATCCACGCTCACCTGATGATTGAGAATCCGGATAAATTCATCAGGGCCTTTGCCGCCGCCGGCGCGGATATCATCAGTTTCCACATGGAGGCTCTGGGTAAGGTCAGGAATGTCCGCACGAAGAAGGCGGCGTCTTTGATCAAGGCGATCAGCCGGCTCTCCCGCCGGCCCGCCCTGGCGTTGAATCCCGCCACCCCCCTGGATATCGCGAAGGGCGTGCTGGATAAGGTTGATTGGGTCTTGATCATGAGCGTGAATCCGGGTTTCGGCGGTCAGGAGTTCATGCCGGGGGTCCTATCCAAGATCTTCGAGCTGCGCAAGATTTTTGACGGCGACATTGAGGTCGACGGCGGGATCAACGATAAGACGGCTGCCGAGGTCGTGCGCAAGGGGGGCAATGTCCTGGCTGCCGGCACGCATCTCTTCGCGGCGCCGGACATGAAGGCGGCGATAAGGAGGCTGAAGAATGCCGTGTAGCGGTCGATCGCACCAGACAAAGATCAGATTCGGCACCGACGGCTGGCGCGCGGTGATAGGCGACGATTTCACATTCGAGAATATCCGGCGCGTGGCCCAGGCCACGGCCGATTATTGTCGGCAAGATCTTGTCCGGGGGCGCCGTCCCAGGGTGTGCGTGGGCTACGATACGCGCTTCATGTCCGACAAGTTCGCCCGTATCGCGGCCCGCGTCCTGGCCGCCAATAACATCGAGGTGATCGTGTCGGATCGCGCGGTCCCCACGCCCGCCCTGAGCTTTGCGGTGAAAAGCCGCAACCTCGACCTCGGCATCATGATCACGGCGAGTCACAACCCGCCGGAATTCAACGGCTACAAGATCAAGAACAGACAAGGCGGGGCAGCGGACGTGACGGTGACGCGCCGCGTCGAGGCCCTCGTCGATGCCTCACCCGTCAAGAGCCTCTCTTTGACCCAGGCCGTTTCAAAAGGCCGGGCACGGGTCGTCGACATCGCCAGGGACTACGTCAGGTTCCTGCGTTCTTACATCGACCTCAGGGCCTTCAAGAAGGCGCGGTTCCGGGTCCTGATGGATGTCATGCACGGCAGTGGCAACAGCTATATCGCCGACGTGCTCAAGGGCACGCGTATTCACCTCGAACTGATGCGTGCCGAGGCCAACCCCAACTTCTGCGGCCGCGGCCCGGAGCCGGTCGAGGAGAACGTCCAGGGCATCATCCGGCGCATGAAGACCGGCCGTTATGATATCGGCCTTATCCTGGACGGTGACGCCGACCGCATCGCGGCGGTCAGCTCGGATGGTGCGTACATCCCGCCGCAGAAGATCCTGGGCCTTTTGGCTCTGCACCTCCATCAGGACCGCAGGTGGTCCGGCGACATCGTGACGACCATCGCCGGCACGACCATGCTCGAGCACATCGCCGAGGACCTGGGGCTCAAGCTGCACGAGACCCCCGTGGGCTTCAAGTATATCTCGAACCTCATGGAGACGCAGGATATCCTCGTCGGCGGGGAGGAGGCCGGGGGGATGGGCCTCAAGAACTATATCCCCGAGCGCGACGGCACGCTGGCAGGGCTCATGCTCGTCGAGATGATGGGCCGGCGCAAGAAGAAGATCGGTCGTATCCTCGCCGACATGGAAAAAAGGTACGGCCGTTATTATTACCTGCGCAGCGACCTCAAACTCAAATCCAAGAAATACACCCTCGATCAGGAGAAGCTCAGAGTTTCGTCGCTCTTGGGCCGCAAGGTCGTCACGGTCAAGGATTACGACGGCCTGAAGCTGGTCTGCGACGACGAGAGCTGGCTCATGTTCCGCGCCTCCGGCACCGAGCCCAAGATGCGCATCTACGCCGAAGCCAAGTCCCTCAGGAAGGCCAAGGATCTGATCCGGCTCGGCAACGCCCTCGTCAAGCGTATCATCCGGTACGCCTGACCCTTCGCCGTAGACCACCCCGCCGCGGGGTTTTGCTCAGGATGTCGCCAGCGGCGGCAGATGCCAGACATCACGAGCGAGTACGCGGAGGTCCATGATCTACTGGGTCTGCAAAAACTTCTGCTATATCCTGCTGCGCCTGTTTTTTCATCTGCGCGTCCGGGGCCGCGAACACATACCGCGACGCAGCGCCTTTATCCTCGCCGGAAATCATGTGAGCTACCTGGATCCGGTGGTCTTTGGTGGGGCGTGTCCCCACTCTCTGTATTACATGGGGCGGGATACCCTTTTTCGCCGGCCGCTCCTTGCCTGGTTCCTGCGAAAGGTCCACACCTTCCCCCTGAAGCGCCGCGCCGCGGACTTTGAGGCTATCCGCAAGGGGCTGAGGTATCTGTCTGCCGGGGAAGGTCTTCTTATCTTTCCTGAGGGGACGCGTCAGGTGGGCGGTCGGGCAGGACGGGCCTTTGCCGGGGTGGGATTTTTGGCGCGCAAGGCCAATGTCCCGGTCGTGCCGGCGTATGTTTCGGGGACACAAAACGCCATGCCGAAAGGGAGCAAGAAGATCCGCCTGGTCCCCATCCAGGTCGTTTACGGCGCGCCGATCCCCCCACCGACGGGCAGAGAGATCACGGATGTCGATCACGCCCGCAGGGTGATGGAGGCGATCCTCGCCCTTAAGCCGGCCGCATGACGTAACTTAAGAGTTGACAAAAGGTTTTTTTCGAGGATAATAAAGGGCCTGTCCGAGAGGACGGCACGTACGTGCAATCGTTCCCTGTTCGGCGTAGCTCAGCCCAGGGATACGAAAAATACCCGATGAGGAGAAAGGTGGAATCACAGGTGATTCAGGAACAAGAAAAGGAGAAAGAAAAAGAGATGACCCTGGCCGATCTGTACATCCAGAACTTCAGAGAGGTCAAAGAGGGCGAGATCGTGATCGGAAAGGTGGTCAAGATCGGCGTCAAGGACGTCTTGGTCGACGTCGGCTACAAGTCCGAAGGGATGGTGGCCCGCGAGGAGTTCATCGGCGCCAAGGACCTGGAGATCGGCAACGAGGTCGAGGTCTATATCGACTCCATCGAGGACGACAACGGTCTGTTGATCCTGTCGCGCGACAAAGCCCGCCGCCTGCAGGGGTGGGACAAGATCAATGCGGGCTTCAACGAGGGGGATCTCGTCGACGGGATCGTGCGCAAGAAGGTCAAGGGCGGCTATATCGTCGACGTCTTTGGGCTGGAGGCGTTCCTCCCGGCGAGCCTGGCGATGTTTCGCCATGTCGCCGAAAAGGACCTTTTGGGCGCTATCTATAAATTCAAGATTATCAAGATCAATCCGATCCGTCGCAGCCTCATCGTCTCGCGTAAAGAGGCGGTCGCCAAGGAGCGCGAGGACAGCAAGGCGCGCTTCTGGGAGGCCCACAAGATCGGGGACGCCGTCTCCGGGGTGGTCAAGAACATCACGGACTTCGGCGCGTTCATCGACCTGGGCGGGGTGGACGGTCTTTTGCACATTACGGATATGAGCTGGTCGCGCATCGCGCATCCGTCCGAGATGGTGGCGGTTCGCGACAAGATCGATGTCGTCATCCTGAACATGAACAAGGAGTCGTCGAAGATCTCGCTGGGCCTCAAGCAGCGCACGGCGGATCCCTGGACGCACGTCCAGGAAAAGTTTCCGGTCGGCACGAAGGTTAAGGGCAAGGTCGTCAATATCGTTCCCTACGGCGTCTTCGTCGAGCTCGACAAGGGGATCGAGGGCCTCATCCATGTCTCTGAGATTTCCTGGCAGAAGCGCAATATCAACCCCCAGGACATGTTTGCCGTGGGGGATACGGTCGAGGTCCAGATCCTCAATATCGACAAGGACAGCCGCCGCATCTCGCTGAGCATCAAACAGCTGGAGGGGAATCCCTGGCTTGAGGCGGTGAATAAGTTTCCGGTCGGCAGCAAGGTCTCGGGGAAGGTGACGGGCTTCACGGACTTCGGCGCCTTCGTGGAGCTGGACGGCAGCCTCGACGGCATGATCCACGTCTCGGACATGTCGTGGACGCGCCGGGTCATGAATCCGCAGGAGGTCCTGAAAAAAGGCCAGAAGGTCGAAGTGATGATCCTCTCCGTGGATCCCCAGGCCAAGAAGATCTCTCTGGGTCTGAAGCAGGCCGGCGAGAACCCGTGGCCGCAGATCGCCGAAAAGTACCCCGTGGGCATGGAATGCGAGGGGGACGTCGTCTCCAAGAACAACTACGGCGTCTTCGTGCGCCTGGGCGATGAGCTCGAGGGGCTGCTCTATATCAACGAGATCCCCAAAGAGGCGTACGAAAAGGTCGCCATCGGCGACCGGATCAAGGTAAAGATCATCAAGGTCGATGTCGAACAGATGCGCATCGGCCTGGGCAGCGTATCGTAATTTCATCTCAGCCATCGGTCGTCAGTGTTCAGTCATCAGCCCGGAGGGTTCCCGTTGATGCCTGATAGCGGACAGCTGATGGCTGAATGGTAAGTAAATCCATGGATATCCGTCAACAGCTCACCATCATCAAGCGCGGGACGAGCGAGATCATCAATGAAGGAGAGCTCACCCGGCGGCTCGAAGAGAGCGCAAAGAAACGTAGGCCCCTGCGTGTCAAGGCGGGCTTTGATCCGACGGCGCCCGACATCCACCTGGGTCATACGGTCCTCTTGCGCAAGTTGCGTCAGTTTCAGGATCTGGGACACAAGGTGATCTTCCTGGTCGGAGACGCCACGGGGCTTGTGGGCGATCCTTCCGGCCAGTCCAAGACGCGCAGGACCCTCTCCTGGGAGGAGATCGACGCCAACGCCCGGACCTACGTGAAGCAGGCCTCGAAGATCCTGAAGACCGGGACCGCCAGGGTCTTTGAGCGTCGCCACAACAGCGAGTGGTTCTCGCGGCTGGGACCAGGCAATAAGGGCAAGGCGCCTTTTGCCTTTGAGGAGTTCGTGGACCTGGCGCAGCGCTATACCGTGGCGCGGCTCCTGGAGCGGGACGACTTCCAGAAGCGTCTGAAAGAGAACAAGCCGATAAGTTTTTTAGAACTTTTTTATCCCTTGATGCAGGGCTATGACTCCGTCAAGCTCGAGGCCGACGTGGAGTTGGGCGGCACGGACCAGAAATTCAACCTTCTGGTCGGCCGCGAGCTCCAGCGTGAATACGGCCAGGCCCCTCAGGTCGTCATCACGATGCCGCTCCTGGAAGGGACCGACGGGGTCAACAAGATGTCCAAGTCCCTGGACAACGCGATCGGGATCAACGAGGACCCGGGTACGATATTCGGCAAGGTCATGTCCGTCAGCGATGAGATGATGCGGCGTTATTATGAACTCTTGACGGACGAGGACCTCGGGGTGGTCTCGGCGGCTCATCCCAAAGAGGCAAAGATGCGGCTGGCGGGATTGCTGGTGGAGACATACCATGGTGCGGCTGCGGCCCGAGCGGCCCGAGCGGAGTTCGATAAAATTTTTTCTCACGGCGGCCGGCCCGACGCCATCGGAACCATCGATTGTACCCTGTTGGCACATACGTCCCCCACGGCAGGCAACGCGATGATCCAGATCGTCAAGTCAGGTCAATTTTCGCTCCATACCGGGAACAACTCCACGAGCGAGGTCCTGAGGCAGTTCAGGCAGGGGTCCGTGAAGGTCGACGGCCGCAAGGCCGCCCCGCAGACTCTTTTGGAGATCGGCAAGACGTACCTTTTTCAGGTGGCCAAGCGTAGCTTCATACGGGTAAAAATTTCACAAAATAAGACTTGACACCGGCAGTTTTATTCGTATAATTAAGTGTTACAACTTCAAGCACTTCCGTTTCTTTCAGAAAAACGGGTGAAGACATTTTTAAGAGCGCCGCACGAGAGTTGACAGGCTGATTCACAGCGATCAACGCGTTGGGCAAGAGACAGGCATCCCGCGTGATGCCTTTTTTGTTGCCCGGCGCACCGGCGTCCTTGATAGATTTCTAGTCTGCCCGAGCGGGGCAGGCTTCCGCTCTTTGACAAATAGCCAAGAAGATGTATGATCCTCGGTGAGGATCATGCCCTTTTTTTTCGGAGAGTTTGATCCTGGCTCAGAGTGAACGCTGGCGGCGTGGATTAGGCATGCAAGTCGAGCGATTGTTGCTCCGTCATGCAGTTTCGACGCAAGAAGAAAATGCATGATGGTTTAACGATAGCGGCAAACGGGTGAGTAACACGTGAGTCATCTGCCCTTAAGACTGGAATAGCCCGGAGAAATTCGGGGTAATGACAGATGTGACCCCGTCCCCTGAGGGGGACGCGGTAAAAGACGGGGACCGCAAGGCCTGTCGCTTAGGGAGGAGCTCGCGGCCTATCAGCTTGTTGGTGAGGTAACGGCCCACCAAGGCGAAGACGGGTAGCTAGTCTGAGAGGATGTTTAGCCACACTGGGACTGAGACACTGCCCAGACTCCTACGGGAGGCTGCAGTCGAGAATCTTTAGCAATGGGGGAAACCCTGACTATGCGACGCCGCGTGAGGGATGAAGGTCTTAGGATCGTAAACCTCTTTCGACCGGAAAGAACATCCCGGATTCTAACATAATCCGGGACTGACGGTACCGGGAGAAGAAGCCACGGCCAACTCCGTGCCAGCAGCCGCGGTAATACGGAGGTGGCGAGCGTTACTCGGATT
>CAZCSY010000040.1:0-12329 GCA_964501505.1 uncultured Planctomycetia bacterium | reverse complement strand
CAGGACGGAGGCAGCCCTTGGCTATTCTCTTGGATGGTAAAAAAGTTGCGGCGCGCATCAAGGCGGAAGTCAAAGAGGCGGTGGCGGGTCTGAAAAAGGGCGCGCCGCGCCTCGTGGGCATCAGCGTCGGCGAGACACCGGCGACGAACGTGCACCTTAAGTTCCAGGCGAGGCTCGCCGGGGAGTTGGGGATCGCCTATCACCTGGAGGTCCTGCCGGGAGGCGCGACGCAACAAGAGGTGTCGGACGTCATCGGCGGCTTCAACAAGGACGACGCGACGACGGCGATTATCCTGCAGGCACCGCTGCCGGCCGCGCTGTGTGCACGGGACCTGCGCAACGTCATCGTGCCCGAAAAGGACGCCGAAGGCGTTCACCCCGCGCACCTCGGCGAGGTCGTCCTGGGGGCGGGGTCGGTCGTGCCGTGCACGGCGGCGGCCTGCATGGCAATATTGAAAGATTACGACATACCGCTGCGGGGCAAAGAGGCGGTGGTCGTCGGCCATTCGGAGATCGTCGGCAAACCCCTCTCGATGATGCTCCTCAAAGAGTTTGCCACGACGACGGTCTGCCATATCGCGACCTCTGAGGCCGGCCTGCTTGAAGGGCACGTGCGCCGGGCGGATGTCCTGATCGTGGCGGTGGGCCGGGCCGGGCTGATCAAGGGAGAGTGGATCAAGGAGGGCGCGGCGGTCCTGGACGTGGGCATCAACCGCTGTGCCCCGGGGATCGTCGGCGACGTCGTCTTTGACAGCGCCTCGCGACGGGCGGCGTACATCACGCCCGTGCCGGGCGGGGTCGGACCCGTGACCGTGGCGATGCTGATGAAGAACACCGTCGCGCTCCTACAAGGGTAGGGGAGACGATTGTCCCGTTTGGCAGGCGTAAGCGTCCGGCCGCCGGCAAAGAGAAACATCGAGATGTCGTTTAAGGATAAATTGCGTTCGGGACAACGTCTGTTGACCGTTGAGGCGGCGCCGCACAAGGGGGTGTCTTTCGCGCCGGTCCTGGAGCAGGTTGCTGTCTTTAAGGAACGCGTCGACGCGGTTAACGTGACGGACCTGCAGAGCTCGATGATGCGCCTGAGCGCGCTGGCCGCGGCCGTCCAGCTGAAGGACGCGGGTATCGAGACGGTCCTGCAGGTGACGTGCCGCGATCGCAACCGCCTCGCCCTGCAGTCGGACCTTTTGGCCGCGGCGAGCTTCGGCATTGAAAATATCCTTGCCTTGACCGGGGATCACCCGATCCTCGGCGATCACCCCCAGACAAAGCCCGTCTTTGATCTGGATGCCGTGCAGTTGATCGCGGCGGCCCGGGGGCTTGAACAGGGGTTTGACCTGGCCGGTCACAAGCTCGTCGGGGCGCCGCCCCGGTTTTGCGTGGGCGCGGTCGTCAATCCCGGCGCCGATCCCCTGGAGCCGGAACTCATCAAGATGGAGAAAAAGCTGGAGGCCGGCGCGGAATTTTTTCAGACGCAGGCCCTCTTTGACGAGAAGATCGCCGAGCGATTTTTCAAGGCCGTCGCGCCCTTCAAGGCGCGGATCCTCGCCGGGATCGTGGTGCTGCGTTCTGAAAAGATGGCCCGCCACATGAACGCGCACGTGCCCGGCGTCAACGTCCCCGAGGCGATGATCCGGGAACTGGCACGGGCCGCCGACGGGAGGGCGACGTCCGTGCGGCTTGCCTGCGACCTCATCAAAGAATTCGGGCCGATGGGGCAGGGGATTCACCTGATGCCCATCGGCTGGTATAGTGCCGTGCCCGATATCCTGGACGGCTTAGGAGCCTAAAGACATGCGTCACATCGTCATCATCGGAAATTCCGCCGCGGGAACGAGCGCGGCCCAGGCGTTGCGTGAAAAGGACACGGACGCCCGCATCACCGTCGTCACGGACGAGCCGTTTTTGGGCTACGAACGGCACAAGGTGCTCAGGTTTCTCGACGGCAAACTGAAGGAGCGGGACCTGATCTTCCGTGGCAAGGATTTTTACGTCAATTTCGGCATCGAACTCATGACGGACAAGAAGGTCCTCGAGGTGAGCGTGCACCGCAGGCGCGTTCACTTCAGGAACAAGGAGTCCCTGGATTTTGACGACCTGGTGATCGCCTCCGGCAGGCGCAGCGTGCTGCCGTCGCTCAAAGGCATCCAGAAAGAAGGGGTCATCGGCCTGAACGGTCTCGTTGAGGTCAGGTTTATCATGGAGCGTCTGCCGGTCGCCCACACGGTCCTGATCGTCGGCGACGGCCCCGTCGCCGACACATTGGCCCGGATCCTGGCCGCCCGCAAGATCGACGTCAAGTTCTTCGGCGTCCCGGATACGACGATTGACGGCGTCGAGGTGATCAGCGACAATCCGATCCTCGAGGTCCTCGGGGACAGCGAACTCAGGGCCGTGCGCCTCTCAAGCCACAAGGTCATCGGCGCCTCGCTGTTGGTCTTCGCGGGTCCGCGGGCGGCGAGCGTGGATTTTCTCAAAGGTACGGACGTCAAGGTCCGTGGGGGGGTTCTCGTAGACGCCTCCCTGCGGACGAACATTCCTTACATCTTTGCCGTCGGTGATGCGGCCGAGCTTCAGGAGGGTCCGTCGCCGGAAGGCTGGGAGGAGGCGTGTCGGCAGGGCCGGACGCTGGGAGGTTTTTTATGTCAGGTCTGAACACCGCGGTCGCCCAGACGACGGACACGCTGGTCGCCGCGGCCCAGAAGGCCTTAGCGCAAGCGGTCGCTCAAAAGGGCGCCTCGGCGTCTTTTGGTTTTGAGGGTACGGCCTTTTTTCTGCCTTTCTCCTATGCGCTCCTGGGGCTTGAGGTCAAGACGTTAAAAGAGGCCGGGGACGTTCTGGCCCAGGCCCGGAAGCTGGCAAAAGGAGACAAGGCCGCGAACGGCCTGAGCGTACCCTATCTGGACGGCATGCTGCAGCAGGGGTGCGCGGCGCTCTTTGCCGAAGAGGTCCTGGCGGCGCTGACGCACAAGCCCGTCGACGGCTACCTCGGGTTCGTGCCGGATACGGTCCTGCGCTCCCTCGGTGTCCAGCTCGTGGACGGCCGCATCACGGGCATCGCGGTCATCGTCGGCAAGGCCCCGGACGTGCCGTCGGCGGTGAAGATTATCCGCGATCTGCAGGCCCGCAACATCGTGTCTCTCCTCGTCGGCAACAAGGACGAGACGAACCTCCGGGACCAGTTGGTCGAGGCCGACGTCGAGATGGGGCTCGATAATTATATCGTGCCGCTGGGTCCCGATGAGCTCTCGGTGGTCTACGCCGTGAACTTCGCGGTGCGCGCCGCGCTCTCGTTCGGCGGATGCAAGGGTGGCCAGTGGCAGGAGGTGTTGACGTATTGCCAGAATCGCGTGCCGGCCTTTGTCCTAGTCCTGGGCAAGCTTGACGCCGTGATTGCGACGACGGGCCTCGGGGTCCTGAACCTGGGCTTTCCGATCGTGACCGATCAGGACGCACTACAGGTGGAACGCCTGGAGACGACGAAGTTCGAGGCGCTCGTCACCGAGAAGGACGTGGGCCGGATCGTCGCGCGCTGTGTCGAGGTGCGGGGTATCAAGGTCAAGGTGGCCGACATCCCGGTCCCGGTCCTGGTCGCGCCGGCCTTCGAAGGCGAGCGCGTGCGCAAAGAGAACCTGCACGTCGAATTCGGCAGCAAGTATTCGACAGCCTTCGAGTATCTCGTGGCGCGGCCGGCCTCGGCGGTCGAAGACGGCCGGGTGACGCTCATCGGCCCGGATATCGATGTGCTAAAGACGAAGGCGCTGCCGCTGGGGATTCTCGTCGAGGTGGCGGCGCGGGAGTTCAACAAGGACTTCGAGCCGATCCTGGAGCGCCAGATCCACCGCTATATCAACGAGGCGCAGGGCCTCATGCACATGGGCCAGCGCGACATGATCTGGGTGCGTATCTCCCGCGAGGCCTTTGGCAAAGGTTTTCGCCTGAAACACGTCGGCGTGCTGTTGCACGCGATGCTCCACAAGAACTTCGGCTCCCTCGTCGATAAGGTCCAGGTGACGCTCTTCACGAAAGAGGAGGACGTCGCCCGCCACCTCGGGGAGGCGCGCGCGTCGTTCGAGGCCCGCGACGAACGGCTGCGCGGGATGACCGACGAGAGCGTCGATACCTTTTACAGTTGTGCCTTATGCCAGTCGTTCGCGCCCAACCACATCTGCATCATCACGCCGGAGCGCCTGGGGCTGTGCGGGGCCTACTCGTGGCTCGACGCCAAGGCCGCCCACGAGATCACGCCGACGGGCGGCAACCAGCCCGTGCCCAAGGGCGCGTGTCTCGACGGGATACTCGGCCAGTGGAGTCAGATCAACGGCTTTGTCTTCGAGGCCTCCAACAGGACGATCAGCGAGGTGAGCATGTACTCGCTCCTCGTGGCGCCGCAGTCGAGCTGCGGGTGCTTCGAGTGCATCGTGGCGCTGGTCCCCGAGGCGAACGGCGTCCTGATCGTGAATCGTGAATTCGCAGGTCAGACCCCGTTGGGGATGAGCTTCACGCAGCTGGCCAGCTCTGTCGGCGGCGGCGTGCAGACGCCCGGTTTCCTCGGCGTTGGCAAGCTCTATGTGACGAGCAAGAAGTTCATCTCCGCCGAAGGGGGCCTCGCGCGCGTCGTCTGGATGCCCAAAGATTTAAAGGAGGTCCTGCGACCGCGCCTGGAGGCGCGCGTCAAGGAGCTGGGCCTCGCCGGATTCATCGAGAAGATCGCCGATGAGACCGAGGCCGACACCTTGGACGATCTGCTCGTCTGGCTCAAAGAGAAGGACCATCCGGCGCTTGCCATGCCGCCGCTGCTTTAGGAATTTTGACCCTGGTTGGGACATGTCAGGCTCCCTGCCGGCCAATGGACAGCCTCGCCGGCACGCGTAAAAAATGCTTGCCAAAAGCGGATATTTATATTATCGTTAACTATAACCCCATCTTAAGGATGAAGAAAGTCACGCCTTTTTCGCCAACGTTTCTAGGCGCCTTAATCCTCTTTCTGATTCTTCCAGCAAGCGTGGTTCTCGCTCAATTTTCTCAGGAAGCGTCCAAGAATATGGCCCTGGACTATCGGGACAAGGGGCTCCAGGCCCAGCGCACCGGCGATCTCGAGACGGCCATGATGTATCTCCAGAAGGCGGTGGAGCTGGATCCGTCTTTGGCCGTCGCGTACAATGATCTTGGCGTGCTGTATGAGGCCAAGGGGTGGACGGACCGCGCCAAGCTCGCCTACGGCAAGGCGATCGACCTCGATCCGAACCTGGCCGGCCCCTATTACAACCTCGGCAGCATCTATGCCAAGGAAGGGGAGTTTGAGAAGGCCGTCATGTATTTCAAGCAGCGCGTCCTCGTTGGAGACTGGAACGACGAGTGGACGATGAAGGCCCGCCGTGAATTAAAGAGTCTGGGCGTGGACGACCCCGAGATCCGCCAGGAGTTCCTGGAAGAGCATCTGGCGCGCGTGGAAGACATGGGCGACATCAAAGGCCGCCCCAAGGGCAACGATCTGGATCCGAAGACGCGCAAGCGCCAGGCCCGGTTTCACCTGTTCCGCGGCAAGCAGCTCGCGTACATGGGGCAGTATGTCGAGGCGCTCCAGGAGCTGTCTTATGCCGAGGTCTTAGACCCCCGCAATAAGGAGATACAGAAGGTCTTGGAAGACGTGCACCGTAAGACCCTGATGGTCAATTAGATTCAGCTCGAAATTCCCAAAATATCTTTTCTGCCGCACTTCCCCTTGAATAAAGTTTTCAGATAATGGGTTGCATTGTATCCCGACTTCGCAAAGTCGCTCAGCCGGGATGCCGCTGGATACCTGCTTTCAGCAGATACATTATGGTGTTCCATGGTTGACGCCAGGCTGTGCCTGATTGACGCCAATTCATTGGTGTACCGGGCCTTCTTCGCCGTCAAGGCAGCGTTGTCGACATCCGGCGGGCAGCCGACCAACGCCGTCTTCGGATTCGTCAGGATGATCCGGCGTATCCTGGATGACCTCGAGCCGGGGTACCTGGCGGTCTGTTTCGACGTCGGCAAGGTGACGCACCGCACCGAGAAGTTCGCGGCCTACAAGCAGCATCGGCCGCCTATGCCCGATGCGCTGGTCTCGCAATTGCCGTGGATCAGAGAGATCGTCCGGGCCCACCGCTTCGCGCTCTTTGAAAAGGAAGGATTTGAGGCCGATGACGTGATCGCGACCCTCGTCCACAAGACGGCGACATCGTTCCGCAAAGTCGTGATCGTCAGCTCCGACAAGGATATCCTGCAGCTCGTGGGCGACCGGGTTGAGGTCTATAATCCCTACAAGGAAGAGGGCCTCGTCTTTACGCCGGAGGTCGTCGAGGAGAAGATGGGCGTGGCGCCCGGGCGTATCCGTGACCTGATCGCGTTGATGGGCGACGCCTCGGACAACATCCCCGGTGTCAAGGGCATCGGCCCCAAGACGGCGCTCACGTTGTTGCATGAGTTCAAGGACGTCGACGACATCCTCAGACACCGCGACCGCATCGAGCGCGAGAGCGTGCGCCGCGCCCTGGAAGAAGGGGCGGCATCGCTGACGCTTAGCCGCGAGCTCGCGGTGTTGCGCACGGACGTGCCTATGGACGTGGACATCGCGGCTCTCAAGATAGGAGAGCCCGATACCGCGGCGCTCTGGGACCTCTTCACGCGTCTGGAGTTTCGCGGCATGCTCAATGAGATGACCCAGGCCGGCAGGGGTCCGCAGCGTCCCGCCGCGGGTCTCCGGGCCGCGATCGTCCCCGCCGGCGCCAAAGAGATCGTGCCGGCGATCAGGAAAAAGAAGGCGTTCGGATTTTTCTTCCCCGAAGGGGAAGAGGAGGGGCCGCAGGTTCTTATCGCCGTCGATGAAAAGAAGGCGTATAAGGTTGAGCGCACCGAGGATATCCGGACGGTCTTTGCCCTGCCGGGATGCGTGGCCGTCGGCTATGACATCAAGGCCGCCCGCCACCGCCTGGCGGCCCTGGGCATCGCCCCGGCCGTCGCGTTCTTTGATGTGATGCTCGCCGCCTACCTGGTTGAGTCGGTCAAGGGCAGTTTTGATTTCATCCCGCTCGTGTGGAACTATCTGGAGATGAGGGGGGTGTCCCGTCATGCCCTCGCGGGCCAGGAGCCGGTATTGATGCTGCGCCTGAAGGCGGTGCTGGAGGCCAAACTCGATGAGGCCCGGCTGACGCCCCTGTTTCACGACGTCGAGATGCCGCTGGAGCGCATCCTCTTCGACATGGAACGCTGCGGCGTCGTCATCGACCGGAAGGCCTTGGGGGCGCTGGCCCGGGAGATCGACAAAAAGCTCGAGGATCTCATCGAGGGCATTTATGAGGCCGCGGGCGCGGCGTTCAATATCAACTCGCCCAAGCAGCTCGGCGAGGTGCTCTTTGGTAAGTTGAAATTGCCGGTCGTCAAGAAGACGAAGACCGGATTCTCGACGGACGAAGAGGTCCTGACCAGGCTCTCCCGGAAGCACACGTTGCCCAAGGCGCTGCTCGAATACCGCCAGTTGACGAAGCTCAAGACGACCTACGTCGACGTCCTGCCCCGCCTGGTCGATGAGGCCGGTCGCATCCACGGATCTTTCAACCAGGCGGGCACACAGACCGGTCGTCTGAGTTCGAGCAATCCGAACCTGCAGAACATTCCCGTCAAGACACAGATGGGCCGCAGGATCCGCCAGGCGATCGTGGCGTCGAAGGAACACGCGCTTTTGTCCGTCGATTATTCCCAGATCGAGCTGCGTGTCCTGGCGCACCTGAGCGGGGACGAGGTACTGGGGGAGGCCTTCCGGCAGGAGGCGGATATCCACCGCTATACGGCGTCGCTCATCTTCAACATGGAGGAGGCCGACGTGACCGACGCGATGCGGGAGAACGCCAAGCGCGTCAACTTCGGCATCATCTACGGCATGAGCCCGTACGGTCTGGCCAAAGATCTGGATATCGACCCGCGCATGGCGGAGGCTTTCATCCAGGAGTATTTTCTGCGGTATCCCCGGGTCAGGAGTTATCTGGAAGGGCAGATTGCGTTCGTCCGCGAACACGGCTACGTCACGACGCTCCTGGGCCGGCGGCGGTATATCCCGGAGATCCGCAATAAGAATCTTGCCGTGCGCCAGTTCGCCGAGCGCCAGGCCATCAACGCGCCGATCCAGGGTTCGGCGGCCGACCTCATCAAGGTGGCGATGGTCCGCATCGACCGGCGGTTGAAGAAGGAGGGCTTCGCCTCGCGTCTCATCCTGCAGGTCCACGACGAGCTCGTCTTTGAGATGGCGAAAAAGGAAAAGGCGGCGCTGCCGGAGTTGGCGCGCCGGGAGATGGAAGGCGTGATACGCCTGCGTGTGCCGCTGAAGGTGACGCTCAAGGCCGGCCGCAACTGGAGTGACATGGAGACCGTCTCGTAGCCTGACCAGAGCCGTCTTTTGGTTGAGTGAGACCCGGCCGCACGAACAACGTGAACCTGGAAAACGTTTGCGAGCTGGTCGGGAAAGTGTTTCGGAGTTACGGTCTCTTGGTTGAGTAAAGCCTCGCTTCACTCATCCGAGAACGTTGGGGGACAGATGAAGATAGCCTTTTGTACGAGCGAGGCGGTCCCGTTTGCCAAGACCGGCGGGCTGGCCGATGTCTGCGGGGCCCTGCCGGCGGCGCTCGCGGAGCTGGGGGCCGAGGTCATCCTCGTCATGCCGTGCTACCAGTCGGTGGCGTCGAGCGGCGTCATGACGAAGTCGTTCAACCGGGATTTTGACGTCGCGATGATCGGCGGCAGGGTGCGCGCGTATCTGTTGAAGGACCCCGTGTATATGCGCACCGGGCTCTACGGGGACCGTTTCGGCGATTATCCGGATAACCTCAGGCGCTTTGCGAAGTTGTGCGCCAAGACCCTGGAGTTGTTCACAGAGATCCGGATGGCGCCCGACGTGATCCACTGCCACGACTGGCAGACGGCGCTCCTGCCTATTTACCTGAAGGACCCGTACACAAAAAAGCCCGGCTTTTGGAAGAAGAGGCCCCGTTCGCTTTTGACGATCCACAACATGACCTATCAGGGCGGCTTCCCGAAAGAGCAGTTGCCGCAGACGGGGCTCGGGTGGGATTATTTCAGCATGTCCGGCGTGGAGTTCTACGGTAAGATCAACCTGTTGAAGGGCGGGATCATCTTCGCCGACTCTATCAATACGGTCAGCCCCACGTATGCGGCCGAGGTCCAGACGCTCGAGGCCGGCTGCGGGCTGGAGGGGGTGCTCGCCCAGCGCAAGGAGCGTTTCTGCGGTATCCTCAACGGCATCGATTACCGTATCTGGAATCCGCAGGCAGACGCCTACATCGCCAAGAACTATTCGTCCCAGGACGTCGTTTTTAAAAAAGACAACAAGAGGGCCCTGCAGGAGGCGTGCGGTTTGACCGTTGCCGAGCGCACGCCCCTGTTGGGTTTCGTGGGGCGTCTCGTCGGACAGAAGGGCGTGGCCCTGATCCTTCAGGTCTTGCCGAAGATCTGCGCCAGAGGGATCCAGGTCGTCGTCCTGGGCCAGGGCGACAGCAGTCTGGGAGACGCGATGGTGGACATGGCCGGCCGCTTTCCCGGGAGTGTCTTTTACAGTTCCGCCTTCGACGATCACCTCGCGCACCAGATCTACGCGGCCAGCGACATCTTCCTTATGCCGTCACGCTTTGAGCCGTGCGGTATCGGTCAGATGATCAGCTTCAAATACGCCACCATCCCCGTGGTCTTCCGGGCCGCCGGGCTGGCTGATACGGTGACGGACTGGGACGAAGATCCCGTCAACGGCAACGGCTTCGTCTTCCGGCGTTACGTGGTCAATGATTTTCTCGATGCCCTGGAGCGGGCCTTGCGCCTGTACGCCAACGCGCAGAAGTGGACCGACCTGATGCGTTCGGTCATGAAGTTGAACTTTTCGTGGAGGGAATCGGCGCGCCGATACCAGGAGTTGTACGATGACCTCTGCGCCCGGTGAGATATCCCGGCGGAGCGGGATGTCGCTGAAATGGGACATTAAGGTGCTCATGCTTAAGGTGGCTATCACCGGTACAATGGGCTCGGGCAAGACGGCGGTCCTGCGGTACTTCGCGCGGCGCGGCGCGGCCGCGATGAGTTGCGACGACGCGGCGAAGAAGGAACTGGCGCGCAACCGTCCCTTGAGGGCGCGTCTGCGGCGCGCGTTCGGGCAGGACATCTTTATCCGGGGGCGTGTCTGCCGGCGGCGCCTGGCGCGGGTGGTCTTTGCGGACCGCCGCAAGCTGGCCGAATTGAACCGCCAGGTCCACCCGTTCGTGAAGAGGCGCGTGCGCGCCTTTTTCAGGAAGAATAAATCCCGGCGCCTCGCGGCGGTGGAGGTGCCGCTTCTCTTTGAGACGGATTTCCATAAACTCTTTGACGTGACAATAGGTGTCGCAATCGGCGCGCGGGTGCAACGACAACGCCTCAAGAGATCGAGGCTGTTGCACGAGGGTATCCGGCGCATGCGCTGGCAGCTTCCCGAGAGAGAGAAGCTCGCGCGTTGTGATTTTATCATAGATAATAGGGGAACCAGAGCGGCAACGCACCGACAAATCGGGAAACTTATGGAGGACGAACAGTGGTTGAAAAATTAGAAAAGATGGAAAAGATGGAAAAGTTGGAAAAGTTGGAGATCGCGAAGCTCAAGGAGATGAAGATCGCGGACCTGAGCAAGTTCGCGCGGGGCCTGGGGGTCAACGGGATCAGCGGCCTCAAGAAACAGGATCTCATCTTCAAGATCCTGCAGGCGCAGGCGGAGCGCGAGGGGCTGATGTTCGGCGAAGGGGTTCTGGAGATCCTTCCCGAGGGATTCGGCTTCCTGCGGTCGGCCAACTACAATTACCTGCCCTGCCCGGACGATATCTACATCTCGCCGTCGCAGATCCGCAAGTTCGACCTGCGCACCGGCGACACCGTCAGCGGCCAGATTCGGCCGCCGAAAGAAGGGGAGAAGTACTTCGCCCTCCTGAAGGTCGAGGCGGTGAACTTCGAGAATCCGGAATCGATCAAGGATAAGATTCTCTTCGACAACCTGACGCCGATCTATCCGAAGGAACGCTTTGTCCTGGAGAGCAACCCCGAAGACGCCTCGACGCGCATCATGGACCTCTTGACGCCGATCGGTAAGGGCCAGCGCGGCCTGATCGTCGCCCAGCCCTACAGCGGCAAGACGGTCCTGCTGCAGAAGATCGCCAACGCCATCAGTAAGAATCACCCGGAGACGTACATCCTGGTCCTTTTGATCGACGAGCGGCCCGAAGAGGTGACGGACATGCAGCGCATCGTCAAGGGCGAGGTCATCAGCTCGACGTTCGACGAGCCGGCCGAGCGCCACGTCCAGGTTGCGGAGATCGTCCTGGAGAAGGCCAAGCGCCTCGTCGAGCACAAGAGGGACGTGGTGATCCTCCTGGACAGCATCACGCGCCTGGCCCGTGCCTACAACACGGTCGTGCCGCACAGCGGCAAGATCCTGACCGGCGGCATGGACTCTCACGCCCTGCACAAGCCTAAGCGTTTCTTCGGCGCGGCCCGCGCCCTGGAGGAGGGCGGCAGCCTCACGATCATTGCCACGGCCCTGATCGACACAGGCAGCCGCATGGACGAGGTCATCTTTGAAGAGTTCAAGGGCACGGGCAACATGGAGTTGCAGCTGGACCGCAACCTCTTCCAGCGCCGCATCTACCCGGCCATCGACATCAAGCGCTCCAACACGCGCCGCGAGGAGCTCCTGATCGACGCCAAGCCCCTGTCGAAGATCTGGATCCTGCGCAAGGTCTTGAACGACCTGAACTCCTCCGAGGCCATGGAGCTCTTGATCGGCAAGCTCTGCAAGACGAAGGACAACAACGCGTTTCTGGAGAGCATGAACCAGTAAAGACAATGAAAAAGGAACAATGAACCATGAAGAATTGAAAACGGGAAAAGGAGCCAAGCGTTATGAAAGAGAAGATACATCCCCCTTATAAGGAATCGACGATTATCTGCGCCTGCGGCGAGGTGATCCAGACGCGTTCGACCAAGCCGAACATCCGCGTGGACATCTGCTCGAAGTGTCATCCGTTCTTCAGCGGCAAGCAGAAGTTCGTGGACTCGGCCGGCCGCGTCGAGAAGTTCATGAAGAAGTACAAGAAGAACCAATAACTCGGGGCTTTTCGCCGGGCCGGTCGGCCATGTCCCTCGCGGGTACGCTCGTCTCAGGTCCTGAGGGAGGCCGGATGGCACCCTATGTTCCCTCGCCTTCGTTCTCCCGGAAAGGCGAGGGGCGGGCGACCGTGCCCGTTCAGGCGGGCAACAGGAAAACAGGCTCATGCCCAGAT
>CAZCSY010000039.1:0-12379 GCA_964501505.1 uncultured Planctomycetia bacterium | reverse complement strand
GCGGGTCCTGTCCGAGGCGTTCGCCCCCATCCGCGCTCGCTCCACCCATCCCCCCGTGGGACCCCTTGCGCTCGCGCGTCTGGAGCCGAGCCGCCTCGGCCACCCGCCAGCCTTAGCTCCGCCGGCTTTAGCTCCTTCTGCCCTTCTTATGCGTACGCATCATGGCGGTGAAGCGGTCAAAGAGATACCCCGCGTCGTGCGGCCCGGGGCCGGCCTCCGGATGATACTGCACGCTGAAGACCGGCAGCCTGGTATGCCGCAGGCCTTCGCTCGTCTTGTCGTAGAGGTTCACATGCGTCACTTTGACGTTTTTATCTTTGATGGAGTTCATGTCCACGCAAAACCCGTGGTTCTGCGCCGTGATTTCCACCTTGCGCGTCTCCAGGTCCATCACCGGGTGGTTGCCGCCGTGGTGGCCGAACTTCAGCTTATAGGTCGAGCCCCCCAGCGCGAGGCCCACCAGCTGATGCCCGAGGCAGATACCGAAGACCGGCACCTTGCCGAAAAGCTTCTTTATCTCGTCGATGATCCCCGACAGGACGCCCGGGTCTCCGGGGCCGTTCGAGAGAAAGACGCCATGCGGCTTCATGTCCAGGATCTCTTTCGCCGGAGTCGCGGCCGGCACCACCTTGACGCTGCAGCCCGCCTTATCCAGCAGGCGCAAGATGTTGTATTTGATCCCAAAGTCCATCGCCACGACGAAAAACTCTTTTTTCCCCGCCTTTTTGGCGGACGGCGGCGACCAATCGTAGCCCTTCACGCACGTCACGTCCCCCACGAGGTCCCGGCCGACCATCTGCGGCGCCCTCAAGACCTTCCTGTGCAGGCTCTCCCTGTCAAAATCCTTCGTCGAGAGGATGCCCCGCATCGCGCCGCCCTGCCGGATGCGCCGCGTCAGGGCGCGCGTGTCCACCCCCTCGATCGCCACCACCTTGTTTTTGACGAGATAATCGTCCAGCGGCAGGGCCGAGCGCCAGTTGGAAGAGATGCGCGAGCGTTCCTTCACCACGAACCCCTCGACCCACGGCCTTGCCGACTCCACGTCCTCGGCGTTCGTCCCGTAGTTGCCGATCAAGGGATAGGTCATCGTCACGATCTGCCCTTTATAAGAGGGATCAGTGAGGATCTCCTGATAGCCCGTCATCGAGGTATTGAAGACGACCTCGCCCACCGCCTCGCCCTCTGCGCCGAAGCTCCTTGCCTCCAGCACAAACCCATCCTCCAACAGCAGTATGGCTTTTTTCATGCTATCCTTGCGTCTCGACAGCCTGGTCTTTCAGCGCGACAAAAATGCCCAGAGCATTTTTGTCTCACTTTTTAAGCTGCGCGATGGCGGCTCTTACCTTTTTAACAGCGGCTTCAGGGGTCTTAACCTGCATCACGCCGGGAATCTCCCAGGAGCCCAGGCCGATCACGGGCTTGCCGGCGTTCAAGGCAAAGGCGACCTCGGATAGGGTGCCGTATTGACCTGGCAGGGCCACCACGACATCGGCACAGCCTACCACAATGGTATTACGCGTATTCCCGAGACCTGTTGCTATCGGTATGTCAATAAAAGGGTTAGCGTCATTTTTTCTGTCTGAAGGAAGAAGGCCGATGGTCATCCCTCCGCCGTCTCTGACACCCTTAGAAACAGCCAACATTACTCCACCTAATCCTCCACAAACAACAAAAACCCCCATTTTTGCCAACAAATAGCCCAATTTAGTGGCTTTTCCCTCCACTTCACTCGAAATCCTGTGTCCTCCCACAACAGCAACCAGGATCTTCTCAGTAGATATAAAGGTTCTTTTCAAATTCGACCTCTTTGGTGATGGGACTCTGGACCCGGAACAAGACAGACCTGGGCTTCCTCACCAAGCGGGAACCCTCTGTCATCTTCAGATGGGTTAGGAAGAAAGACGAGATATCGAATGTCTTCTCCTCGCCGGGGCTGATATTATTCACTTCCAGAGGGAAGAGCATCTTCATGTCCTAGATAAAAAGGTCCAGGGCCAATACATCGATGTCCTGGGACCCAACGTTCTTGATAACCAGAAGGATATGAGGATCATCCTGGCGGGGCCGGGTATAGTAGATATCCGTTATCTCGAACTCAAAGGGCTGCAACCAGTTGAAGAAGATCTCGTCAAACGGCGACTGGTCGACGCAGGTAAAATCGATATCTTTCAAGAGGACGTCCTTCCCGATATCAATGGGGTCTGTGTAAAAACCACTATAATCCCCTTCGGCACCCAAATAATTGAGGAAGGAATCCTTATCGCTGCGCTCCTCGCGCACGGCCGGCGGCGCGACGTCCCACTGCGCAAAGACCTTGTAGCGACCCGGCGGGATGCCCGTAATCTCATAACGTACCTGCGCCAAGGTGACGTTGGCCGCGTCCACGATGGCGTAGAGCATCGGCACAGGAAAGGTATAACGGCCTCCGGATTGCTCCTTGAGCAGATACACGTAGAGGCCGCCGCTCGCCTCAGCAGAGACAGGGACTTTATACGGCATATCCGGCAACGTCACAACCCCGCCGATGCGGCCGTTGCCCGACGGCAGGGACTTTCCGTTTTTGCGCGCCTCGATCATCGCCTGGAGGCCCTGCTTGCGTTCCTCCATCATCTGCATGTACGAGGCGTAGGCCTTCAGCGTCAGAGGGCTGGCGTCGATGTCCGGCAGCTCCTTGATCTTTTCTCCAAAAGGGAGCTCGCCGGCCTTCATCAGCTTGTCGCCTTCGACGAGCGCGTGGATGCGCGAGGTGATGCTCTCGGTCGGCGGCCGCAACGGAAGCTGCGTCGGACCCGAGGTCTCTGCCGGCCCCAGCGGCCTCTTGAGGTAAAAAGGCACGGCCGATAACTCCTGGGCGTAGATCTCTTCCTCCTCGATCTTGGCAATATCCTCGAGAAAGATGGTCGCCGTCGCCGCCTCCGGGCCTTCACCCGTCTTGAGGACGATGTAATCCGGGCTCTTCTCGACGATACGACCCACCATGACGCGGCCGTTCTTGAGATACACGGCCTCAGCAAAGGCGGGACGGCCGGCGGCAAAGACAAAAGCCAGGAAACCGAAGACAAAGATGAAAGTACGCGCGCTGGGTGTTTTCATGGTGATTCGAGCAACTCAGGTTCTCTTCCTGCCGGAAGGATATCACGTGCCCCCGGCAGGAATCGAACCTGCACGGCTAGCTCCGGAGGCTAGTGCCCTATCCATTGGGCTACGGGGGCGGTATCTCAAAAAAGGCTCATCTGTTGGTCGCCGGCGGCGGCCTCATCGGCGCCGAAGATCGCGACCGTGCCGTACTCGCCGTCGAACCCCGGCTCGACGGTAACGCGACCTGCGCGCACGCGCGCGATGCCTTCGGCGACCTTCGGATTCGCCAAGCGGTCGAGGTCCTCCTGCGGCACCTGCGTCAGAATCTCAAACTCCGTACCGAAGTGCGCGATCAACTGGCGATACTCCTTCTCAACGGCCACGCTGCCCTTGCCGATCCCCTTGGCGTCGGCGATGATCTCGTCGAGCGGAATGAAACTCTTGTAGGGGATCGCGTTATCCGGCACGAAGCCTTCGGGGCGGTCCGCCAGCTGATGGACGCGGTTCATGACGCCGATAGTCAGGGGCTTGCCGCACTTCGGGCAACGGCCCTTGTGCAGCGCCGACTCCTGCGGCGAAAACCGCACGCCGCACGTCCGGTGGCCGTCAAAGTGGTATTTGCCCTCTTGCGGGAAAAATTCGATCGTATATAAAAATTTCTTCTTGTCTTTCGTACGCAGCGCGTCGCGGATAGCGAAGTAGCTCATCTCGCAGTCAAAGACATTCGCCTCCCGGCCGATCTTCATCGGCGAGTGCGAGTCCGAGTTCGAGACGAGACTGAAACGGTCCAGGGCGCTCAGGCGCCAGTTCATCGCCGGGTCCGAAGACAAGCCGGTCTCCAGGGCAAAGATCTTCTGTGTCTGCTTACCAAAGCAGTCTTCGATCCGGTCAAAGCCGGAGTTGGACCCGAAGAGGCCGAACCACGGCGTCCAGATGTGGCCGGGGATAAAGATGCAGTTCTCGTCGATGTCGAAGACGATCTTCGCCAGTTCTTCGGCGTCGAGCCCGAGAATCGGCCGGCCGTCCGAGGCGAGGTTGCCCACAGCCCCCAGGGCCCGGTTGATGGCGTCCACGCTCTTAAACGACGGCGCCAAGATCACGTTGTGGATGCGATAGGTGCGGCCGTTCTTGGAGTAGATACTCGATATCTCCGCCGAGAGGACAAAGTGCACGCCCTCGTGGACGAAGAGGCCCTTATCCGTCGGCTCCAGTTTCGATTTAAGTTCCTCCAGCCACAGGTGGTGGGTGAAGTCGCCCGTCCCCATGAGGCCGATCCCCTTGCTCTTTGCTCCCTCGGTGATATGCGCCACATCCATATCCTTGCTCGTCGCCCGGCTGTACTTCGAATGGATGTGCAGGTCTGCCACGAACGCCATGTCTGTGCTCCTAAACCTTTTGGATCTCCTCCAGTACCCGTGTCACGTGCCCCCAGTGCGTCCCGCGCCAGTAGATCCGGCAACAAGCGGGGCATTGATGAAATTTCTCCTGGGTCTTAAAGACAAACTCGGGCACGCGTTCCCTGATCGAATCCTTTTCGACTGCCTCAAGCCCCCTGTTGCACACGAGACAGCGCGTGAACATCCGGGACGCGTCCCAACGCAGACCCAACCGTTGACTCAGCTCACGCAGCTGCGCCTTCACGTTGTCGGAGCCCAGGCATACGATGGTGCCGGCGTGCCTTTGCCCGATGCGGCGATTGCGCGTCACGAGGACACGGTCTTCCTTGATCGCCGCCAGGACACAGGCCGATGTGTTCACCGAGGGTTCATAGCGCGCGTCGCAGCCGAGGATCCTCAGCCAGCGCGCCAGACGCCCCACCTCTCGCGTTAAAAGGAACTTCATACCCTTGTGTCATGACCGCGCGAAAACAACCTCTCCGTCCAGGATCGTATGGGTCACGCGGCCCTTGAGGGTACGGCCCAGGAAGGCGCTGTTGCGCGACTTAGACAAGAAATCGTTCTTCGTGACCTCCCAAGACGCCGCCGGGTCGACGACGGCTATATCCGCCGGCGCCCCGACCTTCAGGTGGCCGCGACCGTACCCCAGGATCGTCGCGGGGTTGACGCAGAACCTCTCCACCAGTTGCGGCCAGCTCAAGACGCGTTTCTCGATGAGTTCCGTAATCGCCACGGCAAGTTCGGTCTCCAGGCCCACGACGCCGAACTCCGCGCGGTCAAATTCGATCTCCTTCTCGTTCTCCGTGTGCGGGGCGTGGTCGGACGCGATGCAGTCGATCGTGCCATCCTTCAATCCTCCGCAGACGGCCTCGACGTCTTCGGCCGTGCGCAGCGGCGGATTGATCTTAAAGTTCGTGTCATAATCGACGAGTGCCTCTTCGGTCAATGAAAAATAGTGCGGCGCGGTCTCAGCGGTGACGCGCATGCCTTTCTCCTTGGCCCGCCGGATGAGGTCGACCGATCCGCGGCAGCTGACGTGCGCGATGTGGACCGGGCAATCGGTCATCCCCGCCAGCTCGATGTCGCGCTCGACCCGCTTGACCTCCGCTTCCCTCGGGATCCCCCGCAGTCCCAGACGCGTCGACATCAACCCCAGGTTCACGACCCCGCGGCCGCACAGCCCCTTGTCTTCGCAGTGACAGATGACGAGCAACGTCGCTTCCTTCGCAGCCTGCAGGACCGCCCTCATCACCGCGGGATCCTCGACGGACGAACCGTCGTCGGTCAGGGCGACGACGCCGGCCGCCTTGAGATCTTTGGCCGCGACCGGCTCCCGGCCGGCCCGTCCCCGTGTCATCGCGCCGCTGACGAGGACCCGCGCGGCCGCCGTCTTACTGAGGATATCAGACAGCCGGCGGACGCTCTCGACACAATCCATGGGCGGATCGGTATTGGGCATGGCCAGGACCGTCGTCGCGCCGCCGGCCAGCGCGGCCCGGGTGCCCGTTGCGACCGTCTCCTTGTCTTCCCGGCCCGGCTCGCGCAGGTGCACGTGCATGTCGATGATCCCCGGGATGACGATCTTTCCCGACGCGTCGATGAGGGTCTGGGCTTGAACCTTGAGCTCCCTGGCGCTCTCGGCCACGACGCCTTTATCGACAAGGATGTCGCGTACCTCGTCGATGCCGTGGGCGGGATCCACCACGCGTCCCTGCCGGATCAATATCTTCATCTCTTCGTCTCGTTCTTCTTTTCGCTCTTCTTCGCCGGTTCGTTGGCCTGCGCCACCAGGAAGAGCACGGCCATGCGGACCGCGATCCCGTTGGTCACCTGCTCGAGGATAACGGAGTTGGCGCCGTCCGCCACGTCGCTGGCCATCTCGATGCCCCGGTTGATAGGCCCCGGGTGCATCACCAAAATGTCCTTCTTCGCTTTTTCCAAGCGCTCCACCGTGATGCCGTACGTCTTGAAATATTCCAACTGCCTGGGGAAGGCGCCGTCCGTGTCGCGCTCGAACTGCATGCGCAGGACGTTGATCGCGTCCGCGCCGTCCAGGGCCTCGTCGATGCTGGAGGTCACGCGCACGCCCATGCGCTCGACCTGGGACGGGATCAATAGCGGAGGCGCGCACACGGTGACGTGGGCGCCCATCTTGGTCAGCCCCCAGATGTTCGAGCGCGCCACGCGCGAGTGCGCGATGTCACCGACGATGCTCACGCGGATACCCTCCAGACGGCCGAGCTTTTCTTTCAAGGTAAACATGTCAAGGAGCGCCTGGGTGGGGTGCTCGTGCCAGCCGTCGCCGGCGTTGATGACGCTCGCCCGCATGTGGCGCGCCAGCATCGCGGCCGCCCCCGAACAGTTGTGGCGCACGATGATGATATCGACCTTGAGCGCCTCGATGTTGCGACCCGTGTCGATGAGCGTCTCGCCCTTGCGCACGCTCGACTCTTCGGTCGCGATATTGATGACGTCGGCCGACAGCCTCTTGGCCGCGATCTCGAAGGAGACGCGCGTGCGCGTCGACGGCTCGTAAAAAAGGTTGACGACCGTCTTACCGCGCAGCGCCGGGACCTTTTTCACCGTGCGGCCGATGACCTCCTTGAAGGACTCCGCCGTCGCCAGGACAAGCTCCAGCTCCTCCCGCGACAGAGGCTCCAGACCCAGCAGGTCTTTGCGCGTCCAGGCGCTCTTCGTCTTCATCAGGCCTTCTCTAAGACAACGACCTCGTCGATCCCCTCGCTCTCGACCAGGCGCACCTCCACGGTCTCCTTGGTCGAGGTGGGGATGTTCTTGCCGACATAATCGGCGCGGATGGGCAGCTCCCGGTGGCCGCGGTCGACCAGGACCGCCAGCTGGATGAACTGCGGCCGGCCGAAGTCGATGATCTCGTCCAGCGCCGCGCGCACCGTGCGGCCCGTGTAGAGGACGTCGTCGACGAGAATCACCTTCTTGTCCTCGATGTCGAAGTTCATCTCGGTCTTGTGGACAACCGGCTGCTGTGCGATCGAGCTCAGGTCGTCGCGGTACAGGGTGATGTCGAGGATCCCCACCGGCGGCGTCGTGCCGTCGATCTCACCGATGAGCCCTGCCAGGCGCTCCGCCAGATACGCCCCGCGCGTGCGCACGCCGACGATGACGAGGTTTTTCGTGCCCTTGTTGTGCTCGATGATTTCATGCGCGATGCGCTTCAGGGTCCGGCCCACGGCCTCGCTATCCAGAATCTTCGCCTTCTCTTTCATAGCCCTTCCTTTTTGTTCTCAAAGCGGCAGGTCCTGTCCGGGGCGTTCGCCCCATCCGTCCTCGCTCCCCCCATCCCCCGTGGGACCCCTTGCGCTGCGGGCGGAGGAACCCAGCCACCCCGGTCCCCCGCCGCCATCAACAATAATGCCCGCAAGGGATCCTTGCGGGCTCGTGTTGTGCGGACAGGTCTTCATGGCTTCATTCCTTGCCGGCTTCTCTGAACCGGCTTAAAGGCACTTAAAGAAATATATCACGCACGAAACCCTTTGTCAAGATGAAAGATCCACTACCAAGACGAACTCGCCCCTGGGGGGCATGACCCGCAACCGTGCCAGGACGCCGTCCACGTCCGAACGGATAACCTCCTCGAACTTCTTGGTGACCTCCCGGGCGGCCGCCATGGGCCTGTTCCCCAGGACCGTCCGGATATCCTCAAGCGTCTTCGAGAGACGGTGGGGTGATTCGTAAATGACAAGCGTCCCTTCGTAGGACTTAAGCCTCAGGAGGCGGCGTCTGCGCGCCCCGGATTTGGCGGGCAGGAACCCCTCAAAGATGAAACGGTGGGTCGGCAGGCCGCTCAGGGAGAGCGCCGCGACCAGCGCCGTAGGACCGGGCACACAGACGACCTCGATGCCGGCATCCAGGGCCTGCCGAATGAGCTGGACCCCGGGATCGCTGATGCCTGGGGTCCCGGAGTCCGAGACGAGCGCCACGCGCTGGCCCTTTCTGAGGATAGCCAACAGCCGCTGCCCCTTCGCCTTCTGGTTGTAGCTGTAGTAACTCGTCAACGGCACCCTGATACCGTAGCGGTCGCATAGGATCTTCGTGCGGCGCGTATCCTCGCAGGCGATAAGCTCCACACCTTTGAGTACCTCCACCGCCCGAAACGTGATATCTCCGAGATTGCCTATAGGCGTGGAAACGATATACAACATAAGAAATTACGCGAAGGCGGAACGCTGCCGCCGGAACATTGCCGTCTGACTCGTTTATTCCGCAAAAGGGAAACATGGCAGCCCGGCTGCCTTGTTTGCCTCCTACCCCCGGAGTATCAAGGCTTATTCTACGGTAACGGATTTCGCTAAATTGCGCGGCTGGTCCACGTTGCAACCGCGGGCCACGGCGATAAAATACGCCAGCATCTGCAGCGGCAGCGCCACGAGAAGGGGCGAATAGAACTCCTCGATCCTGGGAATGAAGACGACCTCGGGCACGTGCGTGCGGATCTGACGGTTGCCCTCGGTGGCGATGGCGATGAGCCTGCCGGAACGCGCCTTGATCTCCTGGATGTTGGAGACCATCTTCTCGTAGATGGGCGAGTCCACGGCGATGCAGACGACCGCGCGGTACTCGTCGATGAGCGCGATGGGACCGTGTTTCATCTCGCCGGCGGCGTAGCCCTCGGCCGGGATATAAGAGATCTCTTTGAGCTTGAGCGCGCCCTCGAGCGCCGACGGAAAGTTGATGTTGCGGCCCAAAAAGAGGAAACTGCCGAAGTGATGGTGGCGTCCGGCCACGGCCTGCAACTTTTTTTCGGAGTTTAAAATCTTTTCCTGCAGCGCCGGGACGCGCCGAAGCATCCCCAGGGCCGTCCGGCAGGCGCGTGCCGAAATCGTCTTGCGCGTGCGGGCCAGCTCCAGACCCAACAGATAAAACAGGGCCAACTGTGCGGTGTAGGCCTTCGTCGAAGCCACCCCGATCTCCGGTCCGGCCAGGGTGTAGAAGACCCTGTCCGACTCGCGCGTCAGGCTCGAGCCCACGACGTTGCAGATGGAGATGATCCGGGCACCCTTCTTTTTCACCTCACGCACCGCCGCGAGGGTATCGGCCGTCTCACCGGACTGGCTGACCGCGATGACGAGAGAGTCCCGGTCCACGATGGGCTTGCGGTAGCGGAACTCCGACGAAAAATCCACCCAGACGGGCAGACGCGCCAAAGATTCGATAACGTACTTACCCACCATCCCCGCGTGGTACGCCGTGCCGCAGGCCACCACGATCACGTTGCGGATATTCCCGGGCAGTCGCGCGCGCCGCACCTCGGAGAGGCCCGCAGACAGCAGGCGCTTCAGGACGCGCGGCTGCTCGTGGATCTCCTTGAGCATAAAATGCGGGTAGCCGCCCTTCTGGGCGCTCTCGACGTCCATCGTGATGCAGTCAAAGCGCGGTGCCAGGCGGCGACCCGCCAGGTCAAAGAGAACAACTCCCCTGTCTGTCAGGACCGCGACCTCATTATCCTTAAGGTAAATAACGCGGCGGGCGTGCTCGAGGACCGCCGGCACGTCCGAGGCAATGAAATAACCGCTCTCTCCGTGAGCGACGATCAGCGGGCTGTCCTTGCGGGCGCAGACGATCTTATCGGGCTCATCCGTCGCCATGACGCCAAGCGCAAAGCTGCCTTTGACGCGCCGAAGAGCCTTGATCACGGCCTCTTTCAGGTTACCTTTATAATAGGACTCCACGAGGTGCGCGAGGACCTCAGTATCGGTCTGGGAAGTAAACCGGTGCCCCCTCCCCTTGAGCTCTTCTTTAAGGGCAAGGTAATTCTCGATGATCCCGTTGTGGACCACCGCAATCTTCTTGTCACAACTCGTGTGCGGATGGGCGTTGGCATCATTGGGCGCGCCGTGCGTCGCCCAGCGCGTGTGCGCGATCCCCCGGGAGCTCGCAGGCAGGGGGCGGCGATCAATCAGGCCCTCCAGATCCTGGATCTTGCCCTTGGTCTTGCGCACATGAATCTTACCACCGCTCATGACCGCCACGCCTGCGGAGTCGTACCCCCGATACTCGAGCCTCTTTAAGCCCGAAAGCAAAACGGCCTGGGCCTGCTTGTTGCCGATATACCCGACGATGCCGCACAAAACGAACCTCCCCCTTGCCAGCCCGGCTCTTTAAATCTCGCTCTCCGGTACTTAAAGACGCCGGCTCATCAGCCCCATTTTACAGCACACAGCCGCCCTGCGCATGGAGACACTTGGTGCGCAGGAGCTCGCCGAACTTCTTGAGGTGCCGCTCCTCTTCCTCGATAATCTTTGCGAACGCCTTTTGGGCCTCAGGGTCGGTGGTATTCGTCGCGCACCCCTCGTAGAAGACGATGGAGCGGCGCTCGAGGTTGAGCGCCTCTTCCAGGGCCGTGTGGCGGTGGTCCATGTTACCCGCGGCCTCCTTCTCGTCGGAGCTGTCAAAGACCCTGGCGTTCATGTAGGTAACGATATCGTCTTGCTCGAAACCGTCGGCTGTCTCTTTTTCTTGTTCCTCGAGAAGGCGGAAGAACGTATCTATGTGCTCCTTTTCCTGCTCAATCAGGAAGCCAATCTCCCCGCGGGCCCCTGTGTCCTTAATCGATTTGAGCAGGTCCTGATAAAACTTTATCCCGTCCTGTTCCATCTTTATGGCGATCTTAAAAGCCTGCGCCGGACTGAAGTCCGTCACGGCGATACGGCCGTCTTTGCCCATCTGAACTCGCATGATAACCTCCCCCAGAAGAAAACGCCCCGCTAAAGAAAAAGGCCTTATCTTTTATCTCTAACGGGGCGACCCTATCGGAACTCAGCGCTTGCCGATAGACGGGCAGTTTCAGCTCATGCCCGGGAGCCGCTTCGACAGCCCTCTTTGCAATGGGCCACCGCTCTCAGAAAATACCTCGGCAGGGCTCGCATGACATACCTCCTCACGTATCCTCATTTGTCTTGCCGTAACCGACCCCGGCGTCAGCGTCCCCCACGGGTGCGCGTGACGCGGGACCTTTCCCAATCCTCATCCTACTATACACGACAATTTTTGTCAAGTATTCTATTTCTTCGATGTGGCCAGCATATAGTTCACGACGGTCGAGCTGACGCCCTCGTTGCGCAGGAGCTCGATCTCCTCGACGGAAAGCAGGTACACGGACCCCGTCGCGTCGATCTTGCCGATGATGGCCTGGTCGCTTAACCCAGCCTTGCTCAACGAGACGACGTCCGAGATACCGAGCTTCTCGCCCGTCGTCGCCGCGGCGGCCTTCTTTCCTTTCGTGTCGATGCTGTCGCCGATCAGGCCTCCCGTCAGCGCGCCGACACCGGCGCCGATGGCCGCGCCCTCCACGCCATGGCCGCTCTGGTGGCCGATGACCCCGCCGGCGATGGACCCGACCAGACCGCCGCCCACGGCGCCGCGCTGGGTATTCTCGCCCATCGTCTCACAACCGCTCAACACCAAAGCCAGCCCAAAAAACCCTGTCAGAAAAATAGTGGCCTTGTTCATGGTCCTCCTTTGTTCTCGACTCCTGAGTCTTGGCGGTGCCGCTTGCGCGCCCCCGGCCCCATCCCGCCTCTTGGCGGGACGCGCTAAACGCCCCTGACTGCCGGCAGACCTGCCTGGTGGCTGGCAGGGGCCAGCGCCCTTTGGACATAGTATATCAAAAGTGAAACAAAAGAACCAGACCGTTCTGTGACATTAAAAATGACACTAAAAGACCAGGTCTTTTAGTGTCATTTTGGAAGGGAGGTCAGGGGCGCTCTTCGGGGCGATCGCGCAGGCGCTTTTCGATATCCTCGATCTCCGACTTTTTCTCTTCGCGCGCCTCGCGGATCTCCCCCTGCTCGGGCGCCGGGCCGGCGCCGGGCTCCTCCTGGATGCCGCCGTAGTCTTCGGAGAGCTCGGCCAGCGACTTGATCTGGCGC
>CAZCSY010000038.1:0-12583 GCA_964501505.1 uncultured Planctomycetia bacterium | reverse complement strand
TCCCGCCGCCGTCAGGGAATGCCGCTCGCCCCCTGGAGGGCCTCATCTTCGACTCCCAGTTCGATACCTACAAGGGAGTAGTCCTCTACGCGCGCCTCTTCAACGGCACCCTCAAGGTTGGGGACACGATCACCATGATGCACGCGCACAAGACCTGCGTCGTCGAAGAGGTCGGGATCTTCAAGCCCGACATCCTCTCGACCAAGAGCCTGGCGTGCGGAGACGTCGGGTATCTGACAGCCAATATCCGCGATCCCAAGGAGGTGGTGATCGGCGACACGATCACGCTCGCCTCAAACCCCGCGCCCACGCCGCTGCCCGGGTACAAGCCGGTCAAGCCGCTGGTCTTTTGCGGCATCTACCCCGTCAACGCCAAGGACTTTCCCGCCCTCAAAGAGGCTATGGAAAAACTCAGTCTCAACGACTCATCCTTCGTCTTCGAACCGGAGAGCTCCCAGTCGTTCGGCTACGGATTCCGCTGCGGGTTCCTCGGGCTCCTGCACATGGAGATCGTCCAGGAGCGCCTGGAACGCGAATACAACCTCAACCTCGTTTTGACGACCCCCAACGTCGTCTACCGCATCATCCTGCGCGACGGCAACGTCATCGAGATCGACAATCCGGCCAAGTACCCGGACCCGGTGCGCATCCGGGAGACCGACGAGCCCTATGTGCGCGTCTTCATGATCGCGCCGACCTGGTCCACCGAGTCGCTCTGCGAACTGACGAAGAGCCGGCGCGGCACGTTTGTCGCCAACGATTACCTCGACGAGGATCGCGTCAAGATCGTCTACCGGATGCCCCTGTCCGAGATCATCGTTGACTTCTATGATAAAATAAAATCGGCGACCAAAGGATACGGGTCACTCGACTACGAGTTCGACGGCTATGAACCGACCGAACTCGTCAAGCTGGATGTCCTCTTAAACGACAAGGTCTGCGACGCCTTTTCATGCCTTATCCATAAGGGTAAGGCGCAGACAAAAGGCAGGGCGCTGACGAAGAAGCTCAAAGAGCTCATCCCCCGTCAGCTCTATCTCATCACGGTCCAGGCCGCGGTCGGCGGCAACATCCTCGCCTCGGAGAAGATCCGGCCTGTGGGCAAAAACGTGACGGCGAAGTGTTACGGCGGAGACATCACGCGCAAACGCAAGCTCTGGGAAAAACAAAAAGAAGGTAAGAAACGCCTCAAACAGATCGGTAACGTGGAGATCCCGCAGGAAGCGTTCCTGGCGGCACTGAAAATCTGACATGATCAAGATGTGGCGCGACCTCGACCCGAAAAAGAAAGCATGGTGCAAGGAGATGGGGGAGACCATCGGGTGGGCGGTGATCCTCGCGCTCCTCATCCGCTCCTTTATCATCCAGCCCTTCAAAATCCCGACGGGCTCGATGGAGCCGACCCTGCGGCCGGGCGACCGGATCCTCGTTTTGCGCTACGTCTACGGCCTGAGGATCCCGTTCACGACCAAGCGCGTTTTCAAGTGGCATTACCCCGAGGTCGGAGACATCATCGTTTTCAATTACCCGGAGGAACCCAAAAGGGACTTCATCAAGCGCTGCGTGGCCCTGCCGGGCGACTCGGTCGAGATCCGAAACGGCCGGGTAATCCGCAACGGCCACGGCCTGCAGGAAGAACCCTTCCTTCGTCTCTTCTACTACAACAAGGGACCCTATGGCCGGGAAGAAGAAGAGATGGTGGTCCCCGATGACCAGTACTTCGCCCTCGGCGATAACAGCGCCTCCTCCAAGGACTCCCGTTACTGGGGGTTCCTGGAAGACAGGTATCTTATCGGCAAGGCAGTCGTGATCTACTGGCCGTTGAACCGGATCAGGATCCTCACATAGATTTAACAAGGATTTATGACATTTGCCAATAAGGTCACCCTCTTTCGTATCGTCAGCATCCCTTTTTTCATCGTCGCCCTCGCGTTCTATACGCCCGAGCGGGCCTTCCTAAAATGGGCGGCGCTGTGCATCTTTCTTTTGGCTATCGTCTCGGATGCCATCGACGGCTACATCGCACGCTCCAACCGCCAGAAGACACCGGCCGGCGCTATCCTGGACCCGGTGGCGGACAAAGCGCTCCTCATCACGGCGTTTCTGCTCCTCTACCGCGTCTCTAAGACCCACCTGGCCGTGGCCCTGCCTTTATGGGTCGTCATCCTGATCGTCAGCCGCGACGTGATGATCCTCATCGGCGGGGCGCTGATCCTCATACTGAATAAATCACGGCAGATCGCGCCCACGTTCTGGGGGAAGGCAACCACCTTCTTCCAGATGGCAACGGTGGTCGGCGTTATCCTCGAGGTACCCGCCGTGCGTCTTGTCTGGTGGGCGGCGTGCATCCTCACGGCCATATCGGGCGTTGACTATGCGCGTCGCGGCATCCAAGTGCTCAACGAGACCCAACTGCCTGCGAAAACATGTTAAGTATCTTTCAGGGGCTAATCGTCAGCTATCTTCTGGGCAGTATCCCAACGGCCTTTCTCATGGGAAGGATCCTCAGAAAGATAGACATCCGCCAACACGGCTCGGGCAACGTCGGCGCCACCAACGCCTTCCGCGTCCTGGGTAAGAAGATCGGCACGGCCGTCCTGTTAGCCGATATCGCTAAGGGTTTCGCCGCCGTGGGGCTTGCCAAAAACCTCTTCTATGAGCCGGTCCCGGAAATCAGCCTTAATGCCTACCTCTGCTGCTCAGCCCTCACCGTCGTGGCGGGCCACAACTGGACGGTCTTCCTCAGTTTCAAGGGGGGCAAGGGCATGGCCACGAGCCTGGGGGCGCTCTTGGCCTTTGCCGTGTTGATCCCGGGCTTTGCCGGCACCTTATTGACCATGCTGACCTTCTGGTGCGTCGTCTTCCTCGTCTCCGGATACGTTTCGCTGGCCTCTGTCGCGGCGGCGATTCTCCTTGTCCCTACGGCAATCTTTTTCCATGTCCCTAAAGAGGTCATCGCCTTTCTCGGCATCTTAAGCATCCTTGCTGTTTTTAGACATAAGTCCAATATTATCAGATTGTTACAGAAGAGTGAAAACCGCTTCAACACCCGCCGGCTCTTCAAAAAGACCCCCTAGAAAACGCTTTCCGTAACTCCTTGCAATGCCATTGTTTTCGACTACCAGTGTGTTATATTATGGCTGAGCGTAGTCTAAGCATTGAGATAACCACGTAAACGGCGCCGGGTTGCCTCAAGAGAGCAGAGTAAAATCTGAAAAAATGCTGGGGAACTCGGCGTTATTGTTTATATTATAGGTAAGCGAACTCCATGAACAAGGACACGACGATGCGCGATATGGTATTCAAAAACCTCACGTCGCCAGACAAGAAAAAGAGGATCTTGTGGGCCTCGGAGACCATCACCGAGAACGGTCTCCTGACTAAGATCCATAAGTACCTTATTTATATCGTCAAAGAAGTTGACAAGAAGGACGTCCGGCACAGCCAGCGCCCGGCGATCCACGTCCTGCGGTGCCGCGACACCCAGGAGAAAACGGAGAAGTTCCACATTCGGATGAAGGGGGGGGTCTACTGCGTCACGAAGGAGAAGTGCTTCTTCATCAACTTCTGCCACACGCTGAAGATCGACCTCTGTCAGGATCCGTATCCCTCGCATCCATAAAGGGATCGACCCGCCACGGGTGAACATAAAAATAGGCACCGTTAACACGGTGCCTATTTTTATGTTAGAAACGCTTTCCCGACCGGCTCTGAAACTGTTTCCGGGCTGTTCGGGAAATTGCTTCGCTTCCCCGCTTACCCTGTCCTCTCGACACAACCTTGTCAAAGGAGTATAATACAAAATATGGCGATCACGTGCCCCGGCTGTCGACGGCCCATTGAGGACGAGGATGCCCTCTTGTGCCTGTACTGCGGCGCATCCCTGCGTCGGCCGGCCGGCTTCATGGGAAACCTCAAATACCGGCCGGGTCCCCTGATCCTGGCAGCGATCGTCTTGTTGATGATCCTGTCGTTTGTTCTCCTTGTCTTATAATGCCACAAAGGCTCCTGTTCGCCCTTTTTTCCCTCTTCATCATGAACAACGGTCTTCAGCCGGACAAGGCCTTCGGCGCCGCGGATGAGCGGGCTAGAGAACGCAAGCATATGGTCGATACGCAGATCGCGGCCAGGGGCGTGACGGACAGCCGCGTCCTCGATGCCCTGAACCGCGTCCCGCGCCACGCGTTCGTCCCCGACTATCTCAGCCGCGAGGCGTATGCCGACAGGCCGTTGCCGATCGGTCACGACCAGACCATCTCCCAGCCCTACATCGTCGCCTTGATGACGGAGACGGCCAGGATCCAGCCGCAAGACAAAATCCTCGAAATCGGTACCGGCTCCGGCTATCAGGCCGCGGTCCTGTCTGTGTTGGCGCGCGCGGTCTTCTCCATCGAGATCATCCCGGAGCTCGCCGAAAGTGCCGCCGCCCGGCTCAAAAAAATGGGCTATGACAACGTCACGGTCACGTGCGGGGATGGTTACAAGGGCTGGCCCGAGGAGGCCCCCTTTGACGTCATCGTCGTCACGGCCGCGCCGCCGAGCCTCCCGAAAGAACTCATCCGCCAACTCAAACCCGGAGGCCGTCTGGTCGTGCCGGTCGGGACGCTCTTCCAGGATCTCGTGCTCGTTACCAAGGAGGCCGACGGCGCCACGCACCAGGAATCTTTGATCCCCGTGCGCTTCGTCCCTATGGTCCGCACATCAAAGTAAAAATGCTTGACTTTTAACGGTCTTTGTTATAAAAAGTGAATCACACCGCAAAAAATAAAGGAGGAGGCATGCTCGCCCTGATCTTGATGATGTTCGGGATTCTTTTTCGCATCATTCCCCACGCGCCGAATTTTACGCCGACGGTGGCCATCGCCCTTTTTGGCGCGGCCTTTCTGCCGAACAGACGCCTGGCCGTCATCATGCCGCTGGCCCTCATCATGATCAGCGACTTCTTCATCGGCCTGCACGATATCGTCATCTTCACGTGGGGGAGCGTAGTCCTGGCCAGCCTGATCGGCCTGGGCCTCTCTAAGGGCCGCAAGACGACTACCGTCCTCTTCGGTTCCTTGGCATCCTCGGTGGTCTTTTATCTCGTGACGAACTTCGGGGTATGGCTGACTGGCTGGTACCCGCCCACGCCCCAGGGGCTCCTTCAGTGTTACGTCGCGGGGATCCCGTTCTTCAGGAACTTTCTCGCGGGCACGCTGATCTACTCAGCGGCCTTCTTTGGAACTTACGTGCTTGCCGCCAAGGCGATCCGTCGCACGTCGTTCGCCAAGGCGCTTTTGACAAATTAATCTTATTCTCTGTGGGTCAAGGGAAGTGCCGTGATCCCCGAAACAAGGGGAGACCCGGCCGCGGTCCCGCCGCTGTGAACCTGCCCTCGCGTGCAACGCGAGGTCCAAACGTCAGGACATGGTGACCACTGCCCCGCGTCCCCGCCATCAAGGCGGAGACGAGAGGTGGGAAGGTCGTCCGAAGACGTGTGGGTGAGCCAGAAAACCTGCCCGCAGTTTAAGACCTGATCTGGGCTTCGAGGAAAGCCGGGGGTGACTATTTAGCTGTCGCGACCCCTGACTTCAAGGTGAAGTCGGGGGTTTTTTATTGACGCATCCTTTTATGAACAGGAGACAGACATGTCAAAGAGAACGAAGTTCCTGGTCTCTCTCGTCCTGACCGCCGCCCTAAGAACGGGCCTGCCCGCGTCCGAAGGCGCGACGCCGGCTGTCGCAATCGAGCGCATCGTCGTCACCTCTTCCCGCACGGATGAGGCGCTCCACCGCACCCCGCGCTTCACCACCATCCTGGACGCAGAAGACATCGCCGCCACCAACGCGCGCACCATCACGGACCTCCTGCGTACCGTCCCCGGTGTTTCCATCACCGACTACACCGGCACCGGCAAGTCCGTCAATGTGGACATGGCCGGGTTCGGCGAGACCGCGCCCAGCAACGTCCTCGTCCTCATCGACGACCGGCGCGTCAATGCCATCGACCTGTCCAACACGGACTGGAGCCAGATATCGCTCTCCCAGGTGGAACGCATCGAGATCATGCACGGCTCTGGCTCCGTCCTCTACGGCGACAACGCCGTCGCCGGCGTCATCAACATAATCACCAAAAGGGGAAAGGGAGAACCCGGCGTAACCTTGGAGACCAAAGGGGGAAGCTTTGACACCTGGGGCCTGACGCTGGAGAGCGGTGGCCAGATCGGCCCCGCGTCCTATCGCCTGACGGCCGAGACCTTTGACACGGACGGTTACCGGATCAACTCCGGCCTCGAACGTCAGGACTTCGGCCTAGAAGCGGGCTATGATATCAACGACGCCTGGCACGCCGAGTTGACAGCCGGACACCACCAGGATAAATACGGTCTGCCCGGGGCGCTTAGCGAAAGCGACCTCGTGACCCTCGGACGCCGCGCCTCCAAATACCCCAACGACCACGCCGAGACACTCGACTCTTTTCTCGATCTTGGGGTCCGGGCCGACGGTAACGAGAACGGCGTCCTGGATGTCCATGCCTCCGTGCGCGCGCGCAGCGTAGATTCAATCTACACATCGTTTTCTTCACGTTATGACAACTATATTGTCACCTTAGGACTCACGCCCAAATACACGCTCAAAAACGAGTTGGGTTCGCATCTCAATACCCTGGTCCTCGGCTGTGATATCTACCATGCGAAGGATGACGTCCTGAGTGGAGGTTTCACGGGCCCCAATGATCGCTTGGAGATCACCAAGACCTCCTGGGGCCTGTATGCCCTCGACCAGTTCGATATAACCGAAAGGTTATCACTAAAGACCGGCGCCCGCCGGGAAGACGCCCATTACATCTTTCGCCAATTCACTTTGACTCAGACCAAGGCCGAATCGGACCTGGTGGATGAAATCTTCCAAGGCGGGCTCGTGTATACCTTGGGGCCCACATCGAGCGCTTATGTGGACTTCGCGCAGAGCTTTCGCCACCCGCTCGTTGATGAATTCTTCTCCATATATACCGGCCTCAATACAGCCATTAGCGCTCAAAAAGGATGCGATCTTGAGGCCGGAGTCCGGCATGACTTCTCCGATAGACTATCGGGCCGGATCAGCTACTTCCAAAACGACATCAAAAATGAGATATACTACAATCCGATATCTTATCAGAATACGA
The DNA here is from genome assembly GCA_964501505.1 of uncultured Planctomycetia bacterium. Taxonomy (GTDB): domain Bacteria; phylum Omnitrophota; class Gorgyraeia; order Velamenicoccales; family Velamenicoccaceae; genus CAZCSY01. Next base: position 5,437 of record CAZCSY010000038.1, on the reverse strand, counting down.
ACTATGACAAAACACGCCATCAGGGTGGTATCTGTGCATTGAATTGCAAACTCTGTGACCGGTTCAGTCTCCAGGCCGATTATACCTATACGCTGGCCCGCTTCGGCGAAGGTGCGCAGGAAGGCAAAAGAATCCCCATGGTCCCGGAACACAAGGCCTGCCTGCGTATCGACTGGCAGGCGACCGAGGCTCTGTATCTGGACCTGATGCTGACGTACGTCGGCGAGATGTTCCTGATCAGCGACCTGAACAACGACTACGCGCGCATGAACGATTACGCGACCCTCGACATCAAGGCCCGCTATCTTTGGAAGAAGATCGAGTTCTTCGCCGGCATCAACAACCTTTTCGATGCGGAATATGCCGAATACGGCGCCCTTTATGGCACCGCGCGGAATTTTTATCCGTCCCCGGGCCGCAACGTCATCGCGGGCTGCCGCCTCAAGTTCTGAGGTCCCGAAAAGGCCGGATCGCGACTCTTGCCGCGACCCGGTCGTGCCGTGGTATAATGTTTTTATGTCCATGCGGTATCCGTTCGTCGTCTTCTTAAGCTGGTCGGTCGTCATCCATGCCGGTGTCCTGGGACTGGCGCCGCGGCCCATCGTGCGGCCGACAGAACCGCACCGCACGATCGAGATCGCCTACCAGGGGCACGTCGGGCTTCTCAGCGAACCGGTGCCGCCGCAAGACGTCGTGCCGCCCCCGCCCCGGGAAAATCCCCTGGAAGCGAACGCCCGCGCCCTCACGGACTTCATCAAAAAGGACATCCTCAGGATCGTTGACACGAAAACACCAGAGCGCCCCTTTGCCGAAAAGGAAAAACTCAAAAAGTCCGTCTCCATACCCTCGATACCCGGCGAGATGCTCAAGACGCCTGAATACCGCAGCTACTATTCGCTGGTGCGCGAGAAGATCCGTAAGTACGCCTACTTCTACTACCGCAAGCTGGAGGAAGGAGAGATCTACCTTGCGTTCAGCCTGACGCCGGACGGCACCCTCACGAACCTGGTCATCGATGACGCGCGATCGACGGATAGCGCCTACCTCAAGGAGATCGCGCGCAAGAGCGTGGAGGAAGCCGCGCCCTACCCGCCCTTCCCCCAGAAGCTCAAGAAGCACGCGGAGCTCGCCTTCAACGTCATCATCGACTTCGAGCTGAAGTGAGGCCGGGCCGGAGGGGTCTGTCTTGTCAAACAATAAGAAGTTTTTTGGCAAAAGTCGACAAGGTTTTATGGAGAGTGCGCAGGCGAAGCTTTTTCTCGCCGGAGCACGCTCCATAAACCGTAGCCGACGGCAAAAAACTTCGTCTGACAAGACAGACCCCTCCGGCCCGACCCGTAGGCCTGATGCACTCCCGTATTGACTTGGAAAGAGGGGGGTGTTATACTGGCACTCCATCAAACACTTAACGGGTAAGGGGTGAACGCACGCATGCCGGAAGTCGAGGTCAGAAAAGACGAATCTTTTGAGTCTGCCCTGCGGCGCTTCAAGAGAAAGATGGAGCGCGAGGGGATCCTCAGGGAAGTCAAGGAACGCAAGCACTACGAGAAACCGAGCGAAAAGAAGAGAAAGCGGACGCGGCGCAAGTTCTAGGTCATGTTCGCGCTCTCGACCGTCTGGAATGTTGACCGCTGGCGGAATGCTGCCCCCCTTGTCGCCGAGATCGCCGGACTGGGATTCAGACAGCTGGAACTCAACTTCTCCCTGCCCGAGGCGCTCGTGCGCGACATCCACAGGCAAGCCCGAGCCCTGGGCATCGCGATAACGAGCCTGCACAACTACTGCCCCTTCCCCGCGACTTTCAAGAAGAAAGATGCCCTGCCGGACTGTTATTCCCTGGCGGCAACGGACGAAGAGGAACGCCGTCAGGCGGTCTTCTATACCAAGCGCACCATCGCAACCGCGCGCCAGCTCGGCGCGCGCGCCGTGGTCCTTCACTGCGGACGCGTCGAGATTCCCGATCAGACCCGCGCCCTCATACGCCTGCGCTTGTCCAAAAACCCAAATGACACCGATACCTTTCGTCATGCCAAGACCGAAAGGGCAAAGAAAGCCGGCCTCCATCTTGGCCAGCTCTTCAAGAGCCTCGATGCCCTCCTTATGGCGGCCGAAGATAATCACATCATCCTGGGCATCGAAAACCGCTTTTATCACCGAGAGATCCCGAGTCTGGAGGAATGCGGCACCCTTCTCGAGCGGTACAAGAACCATCCCCTTGTCGGATACTGGCACGATGTCGGACACGCCTTCATCTTCGAACAACTGGGTTTCGTCTCCGCCGACGCCTGGCTGGAGGCCTACGGCGAACGGCTGTGCGGCCTGCACCTGCATAACATCAAAAAGATGCAAGACCACCAGACCCCCTGCGAAGGCGACTTCGACATCATGAGCCTCGTGCCCTACCTCAAGAGAGACGTCATCCGCGTCTTCGAGGCCCACGCGCACGTACCGCCCGACGCCCTCGTCACGTGCCGCAAGAAAATGGAAGAGGCCCTGTCATGAACCGCCCCGCCGCGTTCGCCGGAACCTTTTACCCGCACCAACCTGACGCCCTGCGCCAGATGATCAAAGGTTTCTCTCGTCATCCGACGACGGACAAGAACAGAACCCGCCAACCTGATAAGACCGGCGCTATCGCCTGCGTCCTGCCCCATGCGGGCTACGTCTATTCGGGGGCCGTGGCCGCCCGGACACTCGCGAGCATCACCATCCCGGAGGTCTGCATCATCATCTGCCCCAACCATACGGGCTGGGGCCCGGAAGCCAGCCTCATGACCGAAGGCACCTGGAGCACCCCTCTGGGTGAGGTGCCGGTACACGAGAAACTGGCCCGCGCCCTCCTTGAAAGATCGACACACCTGGAAGAAGACGACACAGCGCACGCCCAAGAACACGCCATCGAGGTCCAGCTACCTCTGATCCAGGCCCTGCGCGGGCAACCCTTCGCGCTCGTGCCCATCGTGCTTGCATCGGTCGGCAATTTAGTGTATAAAGATATTGCATCGGCCATCGCTTCTGCCGTGCGACAAACAAAGACGCCGGCGCTCGTGATCGCGAGCACGGACCTAACCCACTACGAGCCGCAACCGCAGGCGAACAGGAAGGACGACATCGCGATACGGGCGATACTCGCGCGGGACGACGACGGCCTGGTACGCGCGGTCGAGGCTCACGCCATCTCGATGTGCGGGGTCTTCGCAGCGGCCACGGCCCTGTGCGCCGCCAACAGGCTCGGGGCGACGCACGCCCGTCTCATCGCGTATCAGACGAGCGGCGACGTCACGAAGGATTACAGCGCGGTCGTGGGCTACGCAGGACTGGTCATCAACTAAGGAGAGGCCATGGCGCAGGAGCAACCGGACAAGAAGGTTGATGAGACCTGGAAGGAAAAGGCGAAAGAAGAAGATCTGACCCAGGAAACGGCCGAAGACCGCTTCATGCACGAGCCGACGCTCGCGTTCTTTCTGACGTCCCTGGGGATGCAGGCCTATGTCGCGCTGGGACTCGTGGCCAACCCCGCGACGAACAAAACGGAAAAGAACCTCGGACAGGCCAAATACATCATCGACACCCTGGTCATGCTCGAAGAAAAAACCAAGGGCAACCGCGACAAGGACGAGACCGAGATCCTCGAACACCTGCTCTACGAGCTGCGCCTCGCCTTCGTGCGCGAAAAGACGTCGGGGGCCGCCGCGCCATGATCCCCAAAGACCTTCTTGATATTCTGGTCTGTCCGGTCTGCAAAAAACCGGTCGAGCTCCAAAAGGACAAACTCATCTGCAATCCCTGCAACAAGGCGTACCCGATCAAGGACGGCATCCCGATCCTGCTCGTCGAGGAGACCCGGGACGCCTCCCGGGCCGACACCGACCATTCCTGAAAGGTGACTTATGAGAAAGATCTTGGTCGTTCACGGACCTAACCTCGACCTCCTGGGCAGGCGCGAGCCCCGCATCTACGGACGCACGACGTTAAAAGAGATCGATCAGAAATTAAAAACGCTCGCGCGCAAGAACAAGATCACCCTGACGATCGTCCAGTCCAACCACGAAGGCGAAATCGTCGACCTCATCGGCGGCGCCCGCGGCAAGTTCGACGCGCTTCTCATCAATCCCGCCGCGTACACCCACACGAGCGTCGCCATCCGCGACGCCATCGCAGCCTCGGGAATAAAGACGATCGAGATCCACCTCTCCAATATCCACGCCCGCGAGGAATTCCGCCAAACTTCCCTGATCGCGCCGGTCTGCGTGGGACAGATCTCCGGTTTCGGAGCCGATAGCTACCTCTTGGGACTCCAGGCGGCCGCCCTCCTCAAGGCCAAGGCGCACAAAAAACCGTGACCGTCCGGGAGCGCTTCAACAGAGGGTTGGTGCTCCTGAAAGACCTGCGGTGCGACGGCCTGCTCTTGAACAGCCGGGCCAATATCGCCTACATGGCGGGTTTCGACGCGCCGGAGGCGCTCCTCATCATCGCCCGCAGGGGCATGTCCCTCATCACGGACTTCCGTTATGCCGCCGATTTCAGGCGGCGGGCGCGGCCCCCGCTCAAGGTCATCGAATACGACGACGGCCTTTTTGAAAGCGCCGCCAGACGGCTCGCGGCCACGCGCGCAAGACGCATCGGCTTTGAATCCCGCCACCTCGTCTTTGAAGCCTGCGACATCCTGCACCGGCACGCCGGTGAGGCCGTGACGCTCGTGCCATTGAAACAAACCCTTGAGCCTCTGCGCGAGATAAAAACCCCGGAAGAACTCGCTCTCATCAAAAAAGCCATAGGGATCAACCTCCGGGCCTTGCGTTTTGTCGAAAAGAAGCTCAAACCCGGCATCACGGAGCGGGAGGTAGCGGCGGACTTAGAATGGTTTATCCGGCGTGCCGGGGCGCGGTCCAGCGCCTTTGACATCATCGTAGCCTCCGGACCCAACGGCTCCTATCCGCACGCCGGCGTCACGGACCGCAGGCTCCGGGGTGGTGAACCGGTGATCATCGACATGGGCGTAGACGTAGGGGGGTACAAATGCGACTTGACACGCACCTTCTTTTTGGGTAAAATACCCCCTATTGTGCGACAGGTCGCGGGGATCGTGGCCGAAGCGCAAAAGATTGCCATCCAGACAATCAAACCCGGTGTCCCGCTTAAGGTTGTGGACGCCGCCGCACGCGGTTTCATCGCAAAAAAGGGATACACCAGACAATTCGGACACGCGCTCGGCCACGGGGTCGGCCTGGAAGTCCACGAGGGACCGGCGGTCAATAAGAAGAACGATCTCCCTGCCAAACCAGGCATGGTCTTTACGGTGGAGCCGGGGATATATCTGAGAGGCAGTTTCGGCATCCGGATGGAAGAGATGGTCCTGGTGACAAGGAGAGGGGTGGAGGTCATGAGTGGGAACGCTTAACATCAACCAACTCAAGGTGGGCCTGACCATAGATCT
>CAZCSY010000037.1:11834-14079 GCA_964501505.1 uncultured Planctomycetia bacterium | reverse complement strand
CGAGGTCTACGTCACCGACGACGGCGCCGAGACCGACCTGGACCTGGGCCACTACGAGCGCTTCACCCACGCCACGCTCACCAGGGACAACAATATCACCACGGGCAAGGTCTACTTTTCGGTGATCGACAAGGAGCGCCGGGGTGATTACCTGGGTAAGACCGTCCAGGTCGTCCCGCACATCACGGACGAGATCAAGCAGGGCATCCGCCGGGTCGGACGCAACGGCCGGCCGGACATCGTGATCGTCGAGGTCGGCGGCACGGTCGGCGACATCGAGGGCCTGCCGTTCCTCGAGGCGATCCGCCAGCTCAAGCAGGAGATGGGGCCGTCGAACGCCCTCAATATCCATCTGACGCTGGTGCCGTATATCCCTTCCGCGCAGGAGATCAAGACCAAGCCCACGCAGCACAGCGTGGGCAAGCTCCGCGAGATCGGCATCCAGCCGGAGATCCTCCTGTGCCGCTCGCAAAAGCCGCTCGCGCATGACGTCAAGCGGAAGATCGCGCTCTTCTGCAACGTCTCCGAGGACGCGGTCGTCGAGGCCCTGGACGTCAAGCATATCTACGAGGTGCCCCTGACCTTCAAGAAGGACGCGCTGGATGACCTGATATTGAATTTTCTGCAGCTCGACTCCCGCAAGAGCGTCCTCAGGTCGTGGAAGAGGAACGTCGTGGATGTCTTAAAGGAGCCGGAAGGCGTCTGCCGGATCGCGGTCGTCGGCAAGTACATCACGCTCCAGGATGCCTACAAGTCCATCTACGAGGCCCTGGCCCACGGCGGGATCGCCAACAGGGTGCGCATCGAGATCGTCCGCGTGGACTCCGAAGAGGTGAAGGCAGGGAGCGTTGCACGCCTCTTCGGCGCCATCGACGGTATCCTCGTGCCGGGCGGCTTCGGCTACCGCGGCATCGAGGGTAAGATCGAAGCGATCCGCTACGCCCGCACCAGGAAGGTTCCCTACCTCGGTATCTGCCTGGGCATGCAGACCGCCGTGATCGAGTTTGCCCGCAATGCCTGCGGCCTGAAGGGCGCCAACTCGACCGAGTTCAACGGCCGCACGCCGCATCCGGTGATCAGCCTTCTGGAGGAGCAGAAGCGGGTCCTGGTCAAGGGCGCATCGATGCGTCTGGGCGCCTGGCCCTGTCGTCTCACAAGCCGCAGCCACGCCCGTTCGGCCTATCGCCGTCGGCTCATTATCGAGCGCCACCGGCACCGTTACGAGTTCAATATGAAGTACCGCAAGATCATGGAACATAAGGGGCTGGCGATCACCGGGGTCTCCCCGGACGGCCGGCTCGTCGAGATCGTCGAGCTCAAGGACCACCCCTGGTTTGTGGCGGTCCAATTCCACCCCGAGTTCAAGTCAAAACCCGACAAGGCCCACCCGCTCTTCAGGGATTTTGTCCACGCGGCCCTGAAGCAAAGACGGTCCGGCCTATCCCGAAGGTAACCTTGCGCGTCTTGGCAGGCACGACATCCTTATTTGTGTTTCTGGTTTTTCTCGCCGGCTGCAGTCCGCCGTTGCGCACCTTGATGGAGTTGGGTAAGGAGCAGGATGCGTTGCAGGGTATGGTCAAGGCGCAGGGCGTATCGTTCACCGGGCTCCTGCGCGATGTCGAGAAGGGGGAGCTTGCCCCGGGCACGACCCGCGCCGAGATCATCAAGCGCTACGGCAGGCCCGTCCTGGAGAGGGGGCACGTGCTTCTTTATCGTCATCCCGTCGCCTTCTTCGAAGGACCGAAGGTGTATCTCGAGTGCGATGCGGCCGGCCGGCTGGAGAACATCCGGATCGCAGAAAGGAGCGCTCCGTGAGCCCGTCCCCGAGCCCGCTGGGTGACTATGTCCGCATCGCTCAGTACGCCGAGCGTTACGCCGCGGACGTGCATGACGATCTTTACTTCGGTTTTCCGGCGGCCGGGATCCTCGAGGGCGAGAAGGCCCTGCGGTCCGCAGCAAACAGGCCCATCGCCTACTTCTCCATGGAGTACGGCCTGGCCACGAACAGTTACAACGTCTTCCAGAGCGCCCGTCCCGTCTCCCCGGACAACCTGATTTCTGAGAACGAGATCATCTCCAACGATCGCGTCCGCGATTACCTCTTTTCGCTCAAGAACACCGAACATCAACTCCTGGATCTGCCCATCTACAGCGGCGGCCTGGGGGTTTTGGCCGGCGACACCGTGAAGACGGCGGCTGATTTGCATCTGCCCTTTGTCGCCGTCGGCGTCCTGTGGAACAAGGG
>CAZCSY010000037.1:0-11824 GCA_964501505.1 uncultured Planctomycetia bacterium | reverse complement strand
GGGATACTTCCGCCAGCGTTTCTGGTTCAAGTACGGCCAGCTTCCGGATGAGATGCATTGGGACCCGTGGACCTTCCCGGGCCTCGTGCCGCTGGAGGAGAAGGTGACGGTCGCGCTCAAGGACCGCCCCGTGACCTTGCGCCTGTGGAAGTACTATGTGTACAGCGCCAGGAGAGATTATGCCGTGCCGCTGATCCTGCTTGATTCGAACATCGAAGAGAACGATGCGACGGCGCGCGCGTACACCGACCGTCTCTATCGCAGTGACGGCGTCCAGGCCAAGTTGATCCAGCGCGCCCTGTTGGGCATGGGCGGGATAAAGGCGCTGGAGGTTTTGGGTTATCCGATCGCCCTGCATCATCTGAACGAGGGGCACGCCGCTTTCGCGTTTGTCGCCAAGGTCCGGCAGGCCGGCTCGGGAGACGAGGAGGCGTTGCGCCGGCAGTTTGTCTACACGTGCCACACCCCGGTCCCGGCAGGCCATGACCGGTTCGCCTTCACCGAGGTCGATAAGATGCTTACCCCGGAAGACGCGGCCATCGCCCGCCGGTACGGCGCCGAAGGATACAAGGGCGAGACGCTCAACCTGACGCTCCTTGCCATGAACGCGTCGCACGCCATCAACGCCGTCTCGCGCAGGCACGGTGAGGTCATGCGCCTGCAGTTTCCTTCTTACGCGGACCGCATCCAGACGGTAACCAACGGTATCCATTTTCCGACCTGGGTCTCGGAGCCGGTCCTCCGTGTGCTGGAACGCGTTGGCGCAACCCTGGGAGACGTTCGTCACGACCCCACTTCGCTCAGCCATGTCACAGAGATTAAGGAGGACCGGGATTTTCGCGCCGGACTCTGGCAGGCCCACCAGGAAAACAAGAAGCGCCTGGCGACGCTGTTAAAGAATTGGCGGTTACGTGAGGACGTGTTGACGATTGCCTGGGCGCGTCGCATCGCCGCCTACAAGCGGCCGCGTCTGCTCTTTTATGACCTGGAGCGGCTCCGAGAGCTGACCCGGCGCATCGGTCCCCTACAGGTTCTCTACGCCGGCAAGGCCCATCCGAACGACAGCCTGGCCTTTACCTATATTAATGAGATCATGAACACCATCGACAGGGCCGAGGATGCGCATGGTAACCTTAAGATCATCATGCTCGAGAATTACGAGACCTCGATAGCGCGGGTACTCGTGGCATCCGTGGACGTCTGGCTCAACAATCCCCTGCCGCCCTATGAGGCCTCGGGCACGAGCGGCATGAAGGCCCTGGCCAACGGCGTCGTGCAGCTGAGCACGCGCGACGGCTGGGTCCTCGAGGCGATGGATAAAGGGGTGGGTCGGTTCTTCGGCTACCAGGATGACGGCAAGAGCTTTACGGGTGAGATGGACCTGCGCCTTGAAGAGGACGCCGCGGCGCTCTACGCCGCCCTTGAGGAGGTCATGTCGTTGTACTACAACGCCAAGAAGGCGGAGGCGGGATATGGCGAAGCCTGGATGGACATGATGGTCGACTGCCTGGTCCAGGCCGGGACCTTCAACACGCACCGGATGGTGGCCCAATACCGCCAGAAGGTCTGGAATGGAAACCCCCCGGTAGGCCCGGGGTATTCTGCGGGGGCGGAATAGATAGGGACAGACATAAAAAGTGTCTGTCCCCATAACAAATTGTGGTAAAATAAGATATGGCGCGTCCGAGGACTTTTTTCATCGCTCTGATTTTGTTCTGCGTGACGGCCGGGAAGGCCTGCGCCCTTGAGTTGTACAGCCGCGACGTCATCGAGGGTGAGCCCGTCGCCGACAGGTTCACGTGTACGGGGGAAAACGTCTCCCCGTACCTGGAGTGGAAGAATGTGCCGCCGCAGACGCAGAGCTTTGTGTTGATCTGTGATGATCCTGACGCGCCGACCGGCACGTGGGTGCACTGGGTCCTTTACAATATCCCGGCCGTGGTCCGGAATCTGGATGAGGGTATCCCTGCCGCCGAGGTCCTTGACGACGCAAGCCGGCAGGGGGTGAATGATTTTCAGCGGTTCGGGTACGGCGGGCCGTGTCCGCCGCCGGGAAAGACGCACCGTTATATTTTTACCTTATATGCGCTCGACGCGTTCTTGCCGTTGGGCGGCCGGGTGCGCAAGGAGCAGGTCATAGCGGCGATGCAGCCGCACATGCTGGGCAAGGCTACATTGGTCGGCACCTATAAAAGGTAAAGGAGGGGTTATGGCGAGTTTCTTTCTTCTTTTGGTGAGTCTTCTTTTTATAGTCGAGGGGATCGTGCTCATATTGTCCCCTAAAAAGGTGATGAAGGTGGCGCACAAGATGCTCTCGGCCAAGGAGCCGCGTCTGTTGGGTTTGATACCGCTCTTTTTCGGCATCTTTCTCCTTTTTTCCGCTTCGGCGAGCGCCGTCGCGTGGCTGATCGTCCTGCTGGGGCTGGGCGGGATCGCCAAGGCCGTCTATCTTTTTTTGACCCCCATAGCAAAGATCAAGGCCCATCCCTGGATGAACCTCTCGGATAACAACTACCGGGCGATGGGGATCGTCGTCCTGATCGTCGGTGTCCTGGTCTTTATCTCCCGTATCTGAAGCCGACCGGAAGGGGAAGGCGTCATGAAGCGTCTGTGCGGCGTCGTGAGCATCCCGGCTTTCTCCTTCCTTTTTCTTTTTTCGCCTTCGGCCGGCCTGAAGGCGCAAGACGAGAAGGTCGTCTGGAAAGAGGAGGACCTTAAAGATTACCAGACCCGGCGCGTCACCAGGACCGTGGATGGCCTCCATTTCGACGTGGAAGAGGATCGACCCATCGTGAAGCAGGGTGGCGCGTATCAGCCCATGGACATCGACTCTTACGTGTCGCTCAAGATCAAAAGATTACAGGAAGCGATGGAAGCGAAAGATGCCGCTTTAGAAGAACGCATCGCCCGCCTGGAGGCTGCCCTGCAGGTCCTGCAGGAAGGGGCGCCGGCGGCGCCGGCGCCCGTCCCCGAAGCGGACGACGCCTCATAAGATGCCCGGGCCGTTATGTCAGGCGGCGGGATCTTCTTTTTCAAACCCAGCGAACTATGTCCTCGAAGACGTCCGATGGGAGGTCCTGAGGCAGCATCTGGCCCGGAGCGGCTCCTTGTCGCTCACGCTGCGCGGCGGGTCCATGCATCCTTTTTTCAGGGAAGGGGACGGCGTGGTGGTCGTTCCCGCGGAGGAACAGGATATTCGCAAGGGGGACGTGGTTATCGGCGTGGCCGGTGATCGGCTGGTCTGTCATCGCGTGGTCGAGACGCGTTCCGGAGGTCTGGTCACGGCGGGTGACGCCACCGGCCGGTGCGATGAGCCGATGTCTTTTGAGCGTTGTCTGGGGCGCGTGGTTGCCGTAGCGCAGGCGCGCCCCTTTTTATTTTTGCCATCACGCTCGGCCTTGGGCCGCGGCGGATTTTGTTTCAGGATATGGTTTTCTTTGGGTGTCGCCGTCTATCGTTGCGTGCGCGTGCTCAAGGGGGCCCGGGAGAGGGTGCGTCGATATGACGGCGGACAAAAGCGCGGGGATACAGCGACCTCTTGATGTCTTGCGCGCGGTCGCGGCGCGTGATGCGGCCCTGGACGATGCCGCGGCCCGGTCCTTTCAGGATCCCGTCTTATGGGAAGGACTTTTTCGCGAAGGGATCGCCGGCATTCTCTTTTTCGCCCTCAAAGAGAGCCGCCGGCCTTCAGGGTTCGCTCCCGCAGCCTGGGACGCCCTGGAGGATGAATACGCGACCGTGACCGGCCGTAACATGGTCCTGGCACGAGCGACCCAAAAGATCGTCGAGGCCTGTGAAGAGAATCGCGTGCCCGCGCTCATCCTGCGCGGCGCGCGCCTGATCCGCGATGTCTATCCGGAGATGGGGATGCGTCCGGTAACCGATATCGACGCGGTATTTCGCCGCGATGACCTTGCGCGTGTGCGCGCCCTGCTTGAGGGCATGGGGATGCGGCCTCATCCGGCGTGTCCCTTATTTTTTGAGGACGGCCCCGTGTACGTGGACGTCCATCTCGACGCCGCGGGTTTCGTGCAGATCCCCGATCCACAGATGGGTCTTTCGTTGCGCGATGAGCGGGTCTGGAAGACGAGCGTGGCCTGGCAGACGGGGGCAAGTTATGTGCGGTGTCTCGATCGCGTTCACGAGCTGATCGCCTGCGCCCTGCACGCCCAGGAACACTCCTATAGCCGTCTTTCCTGGTTTATGGATGCCGCGTTTCTCGTGGAGGGGTCCCGGGAGACGGGTGCCTTTGACTGGGAGCTCTTTCTTGAGGCCTCGTTGCGGCGTAACTTTTCCAAACCGGTTTTTTTTCTTTTGTCCTACCTGAAGGCGCATCGCCTGGCGCGCGTCCCATGGCGCGTCCTCGAGGTTCTGGGCCGGCAGCCCCTGAATTCCTGGGAGCGAAGGTCGTTGACGGCCCTGGAGCATGACCGGCGCCGGGAGATCTTCGGAGAGGGCCTTTGTTTTTTTTCAATCCGCGGAGCCGCGCGCCGTTTTCTTTTTTTGTGGTATGCCTTGTTCCGGCCCCGTCCCGGGACGGGGCGGGGGTGGGTCTCCCTTTTCCTCCGGTGCGCACGCATCGCCGCCGCGGGGATCCGGGGTATCCTGGCGAAGGTCTTTCAGGGAGACGCGATTCATGATAATATACCCTTGTCATGAATAGGCGCCCGTCACACCCACGGGCGCTTGTTATCGGCGGTATCCCCGTGCGTCTCTTTGCCCCGGCACCGAGCGCCTGGGACGATGACGCGGTCCGTTACGCGTCTTTTCAAGCAAAGGCTCTTGCCGCGGATGCCGTGAGCGTGAACGTGACCTTTGCGCGGTTTGCACGCCGACAGCGGCCGGTTGTCGTTGACGGCGACCCGGAGGGTTGTACGTTTTCTTCGGAGAGTTTCCGGGGGCGTTATGCCCGGCGGCAGCGTCGGGTTGACGTCCGGTGCGCGCCCCTGCGGGGGGTCGTGGACCAGTTTTTGAGGGTTCTTTACTCGGTCTTGTTGTTTGAGCAAAAGGGCTTTCTCATCCACGCCGCGGGCCTGGCGTTCCGGGGCCGCGGTCTTATCTTTGCGGGGACGTCGTCGAGCGGCAAGACGACCCTTGTCCGGCGCGCCGGTGAGGCGTTTGGCGTCCTCGGGGACGAACTGGTGGCGGTCCGCCGCGAGGCGTCCGGCTACCGCATCTCGGCAACGCCTTTTGCCGGCGCCTGGGAGGGGCCGGTTGTCGCACACAGCGCGCCGCTGGAAAAGATATTTCTCCTGGACCGTCACCGGGACGCCGTGCCGTTGGAGGTGTGCGTCACGACAAGATCCGCGGGTTCATCCCTTGCCCTGGAGGAGGCGGTGGCCGCGCTCCTGCGGCATGTCTTCTTTTTTCTGAGGTCCAGGGAGACGGGGCAGGCGATGCTCGAACTCTTATTGGATTGCGCGCGCCGGGTTCCGGTACGCCTCGTCAATCCGTCGGGACCCTTAGGCGTTCCCGGGGAGGCTTCACGTGGGAGACACTGATACCGTGGTGCGTCGGCGCCCCGACTGCGCCTGGCAACATGTCAACGATAAGGTCGTCGTCGTGACGGCCGCCACGCGGCGCGTGCATATCCTTCACGGCAGCGGACAGGCGCTTTGGGAGTTTCTCGCCCGGCCGCGTCGCGTGGACGAATGCGCGGTTTTCCTGCAGCAAGCGTATGAGGTGGATGCGGATGAGGCCCGTGCCGATGTCGTGGACTTTTTCGCGTCCCTTGAAAGAGAGCGCATCATCGAGCGAGTCGGGCAGGATGCGCGCAAAAGGGCCTGATGGTGGATATCTGGACGAACGTCGAACGGGACATCAAGGCGCTGTGTCTTCCCTTTGACATGATCTGGGAGTTGACGCGGCGCTGCAATCTGGCGTGTTGCCACTGTTACAATGTCAAGGACGGCGCCGAGCCGTCGCTCGAGGAGATCGCGGGGATCGCCGAGCGCCTGCGGCGCGCCGGCACGCTCTTTGTGACCCTGACCGGCGGAGAGGTCTTCAGCCGGTCCGATATCATTGCGGTCCTGCGGATCGTGGGTGAGGCCGGTTTTGCCATCAGGATCGTGACGAACGGGACGCTCATCGAGGAGGAGCACATCGCTTGTCTGAAGAATATTTCAGTTCAGGAGATCGGCGTCAGTCTCTACGGGGTCACGGCCGCCGTTCACGACCGCATCACCGGGGTGCCAGGGTCATTTGAGGCTACCTGCCGGACGGTAGAACGGCTCAAAGAAGCCGGCTTGCCGGTTCACATCCAGAGCACGGTCCTCAAAGAAAATTTTGGGGAATATCGGCAGATCATGCGGCTGGCGGAGCGATGGAAGGTGGCCTGTCTTATAGACCCGATCGTCTCGCCCCGCGACGACGGGTCGCGGGATGTCCTCGGGCATCGCCTGGACGCGCATCAGGCCCGGTGTGTCTATGAGGATTTTTTTGATCAGGCCTCTTTTCCTGAAAAGAGCGAGGGGCGTTTTCTGTGCGAGGCGGGCCGGACCATGGGGGCGATTACCGCGCGTGGGGATATCCTGCCGTGTATCCAGCTTCCGGTGGCGGTCGGCAACATCTTACGTCAGGAACTCGTCGATGTCTGGCGCGACGCGCCGCTTTTAAGGAAGCTGCGCGCGGCCGGCCGCGGAGATTTCGGGGCGTGCGCGACGTGTTCGCGCTTTGCGCTGTGTCACGTCTGTCCCGGTCTGGCGTTCCTGGAAGACGGCCATATCTTCGGACCCTCCTCCACCGCGTGTTTCACCGCGCGGACGCTGGAGGAGTATCTGACGGCAAAGGGGGAATCGTGAGACTTCGGTCTTGGCGCCATAGCCTGGTCGTGGTTCTGGTCGCGCGGATGGTCGTCGTCAGCGTGGTCCTGGCCGTCGGATTTTTCGTGCTGGGGACGTGGCAGCGCCGGGAGTTGGAGAAGAGGATCTACGACAAGGCGCGTCTTTTTTCCCTGATCCTGGGCGCGAATCTGGACAAGATCGTCTCCGATAACCTTGCCGCCTACGCACAGCTGGAGGGCGCCGTCCGGCAACTGGCCCGGGCCGAGGAGGCCGTGGAAGAGATCCAGGTACTCACGGTCGACGGTCTAGTCCTGGCCTCGAGTTCCGGCGGCGAAAGTTGGCAGGGCATCGAAGAAGCCTTCCGGCCGGTCCTCAGAGAGGTGGTCGCCGAGCGTGTCCCCAAGGCCCTCCTTAGGTCCGTGCGCGGCCGCGAAGAGATATCGCATTTCATGCCCCTTTTGGATTCCCGGGACCTTTCCGGGGCCGCCTTGCGCGGGGTCGTCCACGTCAGGGTTCTTTTTCCCTCTGTGCAGGGGCAGCGCGTTTCAGCGCTGCGCACCAACAAGACCGCCTTTTTTAGAAAGAAGTCCGAGGAACTCGCCGAGAGTCTTTCCGTGCCCGTGGCCGCGGCCCTCTTCCAGGTCCGGCGCAACTTCGATTATGTCAAGAGGCTGGTGGATAACATCCTCGCCGACGACGAAATCGAGGATATCCGTATCTTTGTGCGCCGGCTCAACGTGCTCTTTTCCGGCGTGTCGGGAGGACGGCCCGATTTTTTGACGGATGCTGAAGACCCGTCGGCGGCCCGGGTCCTGCGCGGACAGAGGCTCGTCGTGACGAGGAAGGCCGCCGGCCGCCAGATAGAGGTCATGAGTCCGTTGTTCTTGCGGGACGCGGCAGGAAGGGAGCATGTCGGCGGTGCCGTGGGTATCGTCTTGTCAACGGGGCGTGTGGCGCGCCTGGCGGCCGAGCGCGGCCGCACGATCCTGGGCATGGGGGTGGCGATCACGGCCGTCTTCTGCCTCCTGATAGGCCTCTTTTTCAGGCGCCGCGTCTTTAAGCCTGTCCGGGAACTGATGGAGTTGACCGGGCGTATCGGCAAGGGAGATTTCGCGCCGTCACAATGCGCGGCCTCCGACGATGAGATGGGACAGCTGTGTCTGTCTTTCAATAAGATGGCCGAGGATCTGGGCCGGTACCAGGGGGCCATCGAAGGGTTCAATGAGCGCCTGCGGGAACGCATCGCCCAGGTGACGCGCGAGCTGGAAGAGAAACAGCGCCAGCTCATCAGTTCCGAAAAACTGGCGTCCCTTGGGGTCTTGTCCGGCGGGATAGCGCATGAGATCAATAATCCCTTAGGGATCATCCTGGGCAACACCCAGATCTTGCTCAAGGAGCTGAGGGAAAAGGGGACCATTGCGGATCCCCAAGAGATGTCCCGCCTCTTGACCGCCATAGAAGAATACACCAAGCGTTGCACGCATGTCGTCAACAGCCTGCTGGAGTTCGGCCGCAAACGGGAGTTCCGGCCCGGACCCACGGATGTGTTGCCGGCGATCGACCGCGCCCTGGCCTTTACCCGCAGCCGGCTGGAGAAGAAAGCGATCGAGGTCGTCAGGGAGGGCCCCGCGCGCCTGCCCGTCATCCGGGCCGACGCGATCCAGCTTGAGCAGGTCTTTATCAACATCATCCTGAACGCCGAACAGAGCATGGCGGATGCCGGCCGGCTGACGATCAAGACCGGCACGACCCAAAAGGAGGGACACCGCTTTGTCCGGGTCCTTTTTGAAGACACGGGCAGGGGGATCCCGGCGCGGGACATCGATAAGATCTTCGATCCTTTCTTTTCGACGAAGGAGCCGGGAGAGGGATCGGGGTTGGGGCTTTCCGTGAGTTATGGTATCATAAAAGAGCACGGCGGCTCGATCGACGTCGCCAGCCTCGAAGGAAAAGGCACGTCGGTCACCGTCTGCCTGCCGGCGGACTCTTGATCTTGTTGCCGGCATGTGTGCGTGATTTTTAAGGATCTTCTGAGGCGTAGGTCATCAAGGGCGGAGAACATGGCGCACGAACAGATCCTTGTGGTGGATGACGAACCCGGGATGCGGGAGTATCTGACGAAGCTCCTGTCTGACAACGGGTACAGGGTCAAGACGGCCGACGACGGCAAGCACGCCCTGGAAACATTGTCCCTGGACGTGCCGGACCTCGCCCTGGTCGATATGCGCATGCCCCGCAAGGGCGGCATGGCTTTATTGGAAGAGATCAAGAAGACGGTCCCGCACGTCATCGTCATCATGATGACGGCATACGGCACGACGGAGAGCGCGGTCCAGGCGATGCGGTTAGGGGCCTACGATTACATCCGCAAGCCCTTTGAAGTGGATGACATCCTGCACCTCATCGATAAGGCCCTGGAGAAAAAGAGGCTTCAGGACGAGAACCTGGCGCTCCATAAGGAATTGGAGAAGAGTTATACGTTCGAGGACATCGTCTCCCAGAACGACCGGATGTGCAAGATCTTCGATCTTGTCCGTAAGATCGCCGACACGCGCAGCACGGTCCTGGTTCGCGGCGAAACGGGGACCGGAAAGGAGTTGGTTGCGCGCGCCCTCCACAACCTGAGCGGCCGCCGCGAGAACCCGTTCATCCCCGTTGATTGCGCGACCCTTTCGGAGACGCTCCTGGAGAGCGAGCTCTTCGGTCACGTCAAGGGGGCCTTTACCGGTGCCACTTCTGACAAAAAGGGGCTTTTCGAAGTGGCCGACGGCGGCACGATATTCCTCGATGAGATCGGCCACGTCGCGCCCGGGATGCAGGCCAAGCTCCTGCGTGTCCTGCAGGATGGTCAGGTCAAACGGGTGGGGGAGACCGACACGCGGCACGTGGACGTGCGCCTGGTCGCGGCGACCAACGAAGACCTGGAGGCGGCGATCAAAGAGGGGCGTTTCCGGGAAGACCTTTATTACCGGCTGAACGTCGTGCCTATCGTCATCCCGCCTTTACGCGAGCGCAAAGAGGACATACCTATGCTCGCGGGATTTTTTATCCGCAAGTATAACCGCTTGGAAAATAAGGAACTTAGCGGCGTGAGCGAAGACGCCATGAGGGTCTTGTTGGGGTATGATTGGCCCGGCAATGTCCGCGAGCTTGAAAATCTGGTCCACCGCGCCGTTGTCATGGAGAAGGGCCCTGAGATCGCCGCTGAAGACCTGCCGGAGTCCGTGTGTATGGCTTCTTCCGTTGACCGCCGGGACGCGGTGACGCGTACCGGCGATTTCCATAAGGCGCGCCAACTCGCTTTGGAAAGTTTCGAGCGGCGTTTTTTGACGGAAGCGCTTAAGAGACACCAGGGTAACGTCAGCCACGTGGCCCGCGAGATAGGCCTCGACCGCCGCAACCTCCAGAAGAAGTTCAAATCCCTGCGCATCAATCCTCTGGACTTCCACAATCCTGCCTGACAGTTTCCCGAAGAGGTTAGAAACGGTTTTCCGAACCACAATGAAGGTCTTTTTGTTCTGATAAGCTGAGTGATTTGATCGGTGGCCCTTTTAGTTTTAATGCGTAAATCTCGCCGCAGTGCGGCGCCGATTACGCATTTTTTTATTGATTTTTCAATTTCAACGTTGTGCCAAAAAATAGAACTGTTTTAACAGACGTAAAAGCATATGGCTTCAATAGGTTTCAATCAGTTTGAATTTTTTTTAATATTCAAGATTTGATGGCATGGCCGTTGCATATTATATATATGGTATGAAAAACCCACAAAAATTTCCTCACGGAAGACAGACGATTCAAGGCTGTTGGGCGGGCGCGCGCGTCGGTGTTTTTTGTCTTGCCTTCCTCGTTGTCCTATTGTCTTTGGCTGTTCCTGCGCAGGCGGGCCTGAAGGTCCAGCAGGGGACCGCGACCATCCTTGCCGGCTCTTCTTCCGTGCCCGTTTCCATCAACCCCGTCAATAGCTTGAACCATGCTTTCCTCATCATGTGGTCGACCGGTGATAAAAATACCAGCAACCCGCAAGACCACCAGGCGACGGGTTACCTTTCGGCGACGGACCAGATCACCTTCGAGCGGGCGGGCACGACCGATGCCTGTCAGATAGGTTATTTCGTCGTGGAGGGGGACCTGGGTGAGTTTGACGTGGTGGAGAGGGGTTCCATCAGTATCGGGGCCACGACCACGATAGGCAACAAAACGCTGGGGCAGTCCATCACGCAGTCGCGCTCCTTTATCGTCTCCAATTCCCGTCTTGGCGGAGCCGGAGGAACGGGTGATGTCTACAAAGGGTTTGCCACGGTCCACTTCACCGCCAACAACGCGATCCGGGCGACGCGTAACGCCTCGGGTACGTATACCTGCGAGGTGCGCTATGAAGTGGTCCAATGGGCGGCTGCCTCGGGCGTAACGGTCCAGACGAATGAATATTCAGGCGCCATCGGCACGAGCGTAGTACAGCAGTCGTTCAGCCCCCCCGTTACGACCTCCCGGACGTGGCTCTACGCGACGACCCGCCATTCGTCGAACGGCCTGTCTCAGACGGCCGTGGCCACCAAGCTCGTTGACGCCACGCACGTCGGGTTCTATCGGAACACGAGTTCCTATACCTCCGCCATTCGCTGGTGGGCCATCCAGTTCCCTTCCCCTGTGCTCGCCCAGCGGTACAGCGGCACGACGTCTTCCACCAGCGACCTCACCCATGTGGCCACGTTCGGCCAGAACGTGACGGCCGCCCGTTCCTGGGCCGATCTCAGCACTACCTCGGGCGCGAGGGGCTCGGCGTTCCCGCGCGGAAACTGGTATGCGCAGATCACAGGCGTCAATCAGGTGACATGCACACGTTATTACAACGGCAAGCATTCCGACTTTGAGGTGGAACTTATCGACACGGGCTCCTGGTTCATGGTCACCCCGGTCAACGTGGCCGCGAACGCCGTGACCACCGATTCGGTGGCGGCCGGCGGCCAGGACGCGCTCATCCTGGACGCGACCCTGACCAACCAGTCGTCGTCGGCTAAGGTTTTGACACAGGTCACGGTCGA
>CAZCSY010000036.1:0-14409 GCA_964501505.1 uncultured Planctomycetia bacterium | reverse complement strand
GGTATCGTTCGTCCCGATGACGCACCAGGAGACGAAGAGCTTCGCCGCCATGACAAGACCCACCGCCCCCGCCACCCACACGATGCTGGAACGGCTGCCCATGTCCTTCGACAGAACGCCGGCAATCCGGGAAGTCCAGGATGTCTTCGACATGACTTTTGGTAAAAGGGGTATCCTATTTTCCGCTGCGCTCCAGGCGGTCGGCCTGACGCTGCAGATCCATGATGTGGGCGGCGATCTGCTTGTTGAACTGGCGGCGCTCGATCATACCGCAGAGGCGACCGTCGGCCGCGACCACCGGAAGATAATCCAGGGCATGCTCGCGCATGATGGAACGCGCCTCGAAAAGAGTGGCCTCGGGGCTGACCGTGGCGATGACCGGCTCCTTGATGTCCGCGGCAACGATCAGGCCGCCGAGCCCCGTTACCGCCATCGTGTCCTTGATGCCGTCGACGCTGATCACGCCGGTCAGCCTGTTTTGGACATCGACGACAGGATAGTACAGGTTGACCGTATCGCTGAACAACCGCAGGATGCGATCGAGGGACATCCCCTCGCCGATCCCGCCGGCCTTCTCATTCACCGTCTCGCCCACCTTCACGCAATTCAGATAGTCTTCCTCGGTGATGTCGAGGCCGACCTCGCCGGCACGCTGCACCGCGATCGTGACAAGGTGCGGCCCGGCGATCTCCAGGACGAAGACCGTCGCCGTGATGATAATCACGATCATCTGGCCGACGGCGCCGGGAAAGTACTGGCTCGCCAGAATAGACAAGCCGATCGCCACCCCCGCCTGACTGAAGAGGCACAACGGCAGGTTGCGCCGCACGGAAAGGGGAGCACCGGAGATCTTCGCCCCCCACCGGGCCCCGGCCATCTTTCCCAGGCTGCGGGCCGCGAGATACACGATGCCGATGAGGAGGACCGAGAGGCTTACGAACTTCACGTTGAGCTTCGCCCCCACAAGGACGAAGAAAAAGACATAGATCGGCGGGGTGAAGCCCTCGAACAGCTTGAAGATATCCTTGCCCCGCTCCGAGACGGTATTCGTGATGATCACACCCAGCATCATCGCCGCCAGAAGCATGTCCGCGTGGACGGCCAACGCCAGACCGCAGACAAAGAAGACCGCGCCGACGCAAAAAGCCAGGAGGCGCTCGCGTTCGGAGTACTTCTTCAACAACCGGCTCAGAATGAATCCGCCGACGCCGCCCAATAAGACGGACATCCCGATCTCATACAAGGGGTGGATGAAGATGCGCAGGGCCCCTTCGTGCCTATTACCCAGCAGGCTCCCCGCCAGGCTCGAGGCGACGGCGAAAAGAAGAAGGGCCAGGCCGTCGTCCAGCGCCACGATCCCCAGGACGATACGCGTCAAGGGTCCGCGCGTACGGTAGGCGCGCAGCACCTCGGTGGTCGCGGCCGGGGCCGTGGCCGAAGAGATCGCGCCCAACAAAAGACCCAGCGACCAGGCCAGGCGGGCATTGCCAAAAAGAACCGTGCCCACGACGCCCACGAAGATCGAGACACAGACAAAGGCCATGGCCCCTTCGAGGAACAGCAGCACGACGAACTGACGGCCGTAACGGGCCAAGACACTCTTCTTGAGCTCGCCGCCGATCGTAAAACCGATCAGGCTCAGCGCAAAGTAGTTGAACGGCTGGAGCGCCTTGATGGCGTGCTCGCCGATGACCTTCAGGCCCGAGACGCCGAGCAGGATCCCGATAACCATGTAGCCGACGACCTGCGGGATGTGCATCTTTTGAAAGAGCCGGCCGCCGATCGTCCCGCCGAAGAGCGCCATACCCAACAGCAATAGAATATTCAGGTGCGGGACGGCTTCCTTGAAAATATCAAATGCCCTTTCCACTTAAGACAACCCCCTCTTGCGTGAACAACCTCTAAAAAGACGCCGGCCGTCGTTATGTGAAGTCCCGCGGCCTTACAGCCGTGACACCTTTACCACGCACCAGCCCTGTCTTTGAAAGGGCGGTGTGGGGTGTCACTGGGCGCCGAATAACAAGCAGCCATCGATTCTTGGCGCCGTTTCCGCTCCTGTCGGCGGAGCTTCATTTTCGGGATTCCCCCGTGGGACCGGATGTCGCCCCAAGGGGGACATCCGGCCCAAATGCCTATTCATCCCCACCCTTACGGGCAGGGTATTCTGGATGCGAAGTAAAGGAGCGCAGCCGGAAGAGACCGCTCGCGTGAATCTTATAGCGGATCAGGGTCATCAGGATACCCAGGCCATAACAGACAGAAGGTCCGAAGCGAATCGAGGAGGCCTCGTCGAAGTAGCGCGTCCGGATGGGGACCTCTTCGATCCTCAGGTTCTTCGCGATCCCCTGGACGATGATCTGCGTGTCAAAGACAAAGTTGTCCGAATTGAGCTCGTAGGCGACGGCATGCAGGTACTTCGCGCTGTAGGCCCGGAACCCCGAGTGGTACTCGGTGAGCGACGCCCCCAAGACGACGTTTTCCAGCGCCGTCAACAGGATATTCGCGTTGTGCTTCCACAGGGGCATCCCGCCCTCCAGCGCGCCGCCCTTCATCATGCGCGAACCGAAGACGGCATCGGCGCGGCCCTGACGGATCGGCTCGATGAGCTCGGGGATGACGCGCGGATCATACTGATAATCGGGGTGCACCATCACCACGATGTCTGCCCCGCGCTCAAGCGCCTTTTTGTAGCACGTCTTCTGATTGGCGCCGTAGCCGCGATTCTTCTTATGGACGAAGACGCTCAGCCCGAGCTCCCGGGCGACGCGCACGGTATCATCCGAGCTGGCGTCGTCGACGAGGATGATCTCGTGGACCGCGTCCTTCGGGATATCGGCCACGGTCTTCTTCAGGGTCCTGGCCGCATTGTAGGCCGGCAGGACGACGATCACCTTGGCGTCCTGACGGACCTCCCGCCGCTCTTCGGTCTCCAGCTCGCAGAGATACTCCAGGCTGCGGCTTTTGCGCGCCACCACCTCCAGCTGATCGCCGAGGTCCCACGTGACCGGCCGGCGGCCCAATGCCTCATTTTTGAGGACAAAATGGATGAGGCCTTTAAAACGCGGGTCGTGGCGCGCCAGACGCTCCAGCCAATAGGAAAGCGCGAACGACCGGGCGTGCGTGCCGAAGCGCAACGGCACATATCCCGTCTCCCGAAGCAATCTCTTCATCGTCCGGCGGTTAAAATAATACAGGTGGGACTGCTTGACGCCCCACCAGCGGGCCTTGAGCGCGCGGCTCACCCAGCTGTCGATATCGGGCGTGTTCAGGCACAGGATCCCCGTCGGCTTCAGGAGCCGGCGGATTGCGCCAAGGAGCTCCCGCGGACTAAAGAGGTGTTCGATGGTATCCGTCATGACGACGGCATCAAAAGAGTTCGGCTCAAAGCCGGCGTCCTGGAGCGTCCCCCGGTGGACGTGCGTCAACAGGAGGTCTTCGCGGGCGAAGCGAACCGCCCACTCGGAGAGCTCGACGCCCGCAACCTCCCATCCGTCCCGGCGCGCCTCATCGAGAAGGAAGCCGGCGGCGCAGCCGATATCGAGAAGCCGGCGTCCCCGTCGCTGGAACCGCCGCAGTTTTTTAAGAACCATCCTGGCCGTCAGGCGCCGCCCCGCCTCCTGCGCCACATAATCCTGATCTTCCATGGAGCGGTAATTGTCAGAAAGGAACGACGCCCGGGGCCGGGGGTTGGCGTAGACCAGGCCGCACCTGCGGCACCGCACGATCCGGACGGCCTGGACGTCGCCATGGTCGGAGATCTTATAATCCGCCTCGAGGGCGCCCAGGTCCCCTTCATACGTCTTATAAACGATGTCGTAATTGTCCGCCCCGCACAGGTCGCAGCGTACCACAATGAAATCGTCTTTGTTCATACTCGATCCCCTCAGTTCCATAAAAATAGTGTCGTTTCTACATAACCATAATAATAACAAACGGTTATGAAGAAATTAATGTTTCCTCGGCCTGCCTCTCGATCTGGTTTTTGACAAGGCGAGGCTTCCCCTCACGCTATCGGAAAACTGTTCTGAACCTAAGATACCGCTAGCCATTGATGTTCTGATACATTCAACAATTTCCTCCTCTTGTTCAAAGGCAAGGAAACGTTGATACGCTTTATAGCGTTCTTCATCTGTCTGCGCCAATGATGAATAAACAACATCCTTATCCAATATCCTCATGTCATCCTTGCCTGCCGCATGAAAAGCATAACTTGACCATTTATACTCTTGGGGAGTTTTAACAATACCGGCTCTCACGGGGTTGAGCTCTATATACTTTAAACATTGGAGGAGATAATTATCGGCCTGAATGATAGGATTTTTAAATCTCCCCTGCCAAAGGTGTCCTGAAGAGGAATATTTGGAATGATAAAGCCGGATGTGGCTTAACGTAATGGATTGGATTATTTTTGAGAGTGTTTTCGCTTGAGTCGGTTCAATAATAAAATGGACATGATTGCTCATCAGGCAATAACAGTAAAGCTTGAAAGAGTATTTCTTCTTGAACCGCTTAAGAACATGCAGATAGCTTTCAAAGTCCTCCGGTTCTCGGAAAACATTCTGACGGTTATTGCCCCTTTGAATAATGTGGTAGACTAAACCTTCTAAGGAAATCCTGGGTAGTCTTGGCATGGCATCAAATTGTCAGAACAGGTTCAGATCGTCTCAATAATTTATTTGTATCTCTTTAGCAATAAAAAGGTTAGGCAGAAACGACACTAATTATTTAATTATTCAGTTGAAGCTGGCGATGTTGATACCCTTGAACTCCGCACCGTTCTCGTCGAGCAGGACACGGCCCGACACGTAATCGCTGACCCCCAGGCGCAACAACGAATAGGCATCCGCCGAGGCGATCTCAGACAACGGCAGATAGTGCTCCTCGCGGACCACCTCCCCCGGTTGCCATGCCCGGACGGGATAAATAAGATAACAGGAAGGCCGCAGGTAGCGATGGAGACGCCGGCCCGTGTCATCCATGACGTCGAAGAAAAGCTCGATCTCGCGGTCGACCGGCTGCTCAACGGTCCAATAAAAAGTAAGGTGCAGAAAACCGGGCCTCTGGCCGTCCGTATCGAAGCCCAGGAGAACGAGGCCTTCCTTTGTCTTCCTGTTCACGGCATACTGGGGCACCGGCGGCACGCTGAGGATATCATAGAGCCGGTAGCGGTCCGGGCCCCCTTTTTTCAAGAGCACGATCCCGTCCCGGAGATCCTCGATTCCCCACTGCCCCGAATCAAAAAACTTCTTCAGGTTCTTATCACGGCCTTTCTTGTGAAAACCCTTGAAGGTCCGAACGTCCTTGAAGTCGATGATCGCGAAGCGCGTCGTCTCGGGCAGGACATACGGCTTTTGGGAAAGCGTGTAGAGGCCGGAATAGACGTGATGGAAAGAATAAAGTTCGCTGCGGTTGGCGAGGTGCGGCAAGAATTCGAAGGTGGCCACGACGCCGGCGCGGGGAGGAATCTCCAAGAGAAGCTCTTCCTTGATGCGGTCGCGCGGGGTCTTGCGCATCTTGCCGAACAGGCTCGTCATCATCCCGGTGTGGGGACCAAGGGTGAGACTGAAAATGACGGCCACGACGAGGAGAAAGCCGATGAGCGGTCCGCGCAGCATATCCCGGTTCCACCTCTCGAGCAGACGGCCCAGGCCGAAGACGCACGAGTAAAAGATGAACGGGATGAGTTCCGCGGTATAGTGAAAGTAGATCTGCGTGTCCGAGGGCCGGGTGGACAAAAGATGCTGGAAGAGAAACGGCATAACAGCGACGAGCGAGACGGGGTGCAGGACCGGCAGGAACGCCACCGGCAGAAAGAGCACCGCGATATAGAACCCCTTGTGCGCCGTGGCCACGATCTCAACGACCTTTGCCGGATGGAAGAGCAGGGTCTTGATGATGGCGCCCGGCGTCTCTCCGAGCCCCTCATACAAGAGCAAAAAGTTAATGACGCCCCTGTTGTAATGGGGCATCAGGACGCGCACCGCTACCAGGAAGTACGCGACCCCGAAGACAAACGGAAAGACGCTCCAGCGCCACGAGCGTCTTTGCAGGAACGCATAGACGCCGATGCCCAGGCCCGCCAGGGCGATATTCTCCTGACACAGCATCGCGAGAAACAGAAAAAGAGCGAAGGCGCCGAAGCGCCGGGTGTGATACATCCACAGGGTCCAGGACAGAAAGAAGGTCGCAAAGACCGTCGGATGGAACTCATAAAGGTTGGTGAAGGCCAGGCCCGGGTAAAGGACGTAGAGCAGGGTCACGCCTACGGACCAGCCGCGGCCCACGACGCTTCTGGCCAGAAAGATCAGGGGGAGTGCCGCTGCCCCGAGCGCCAAGGTCTGCAACCAGAGAAGGGTCAAGGGGTACGGCAGGAGACGGTAGAGGGGAACGATGAAAAAAGAGATCAGGTGCGCGTGATTGCCGAGAAAGTGCAGGCCTAGGATCGAGGAAGTGCCCGAGCCGCCATAAGCCAGATTCCAGATGACCTGGGCGTGGACCGCCAGATCAAAGTCGTCGTACGCAAAGGTGAAGTACTTGAGCGTCGAGACGCTGCCGAAGAGCGCCACATAGAGCCCGACGAGCGTGAAGGCGGCGGCAAGCGAATAGTCACGGTCCTTTCGGATCGTCACCGGCTGTGCGAGCGCCACCTTCAACCTGTCGAACCACCGCATACGTCCTACGCCTTCCGGTAGACCGTCTTCCAATATCGGGTGAGCTGTTTCAGGTGCCCCTCCAGCCACGGGCGATGATCCAGGCACCACGCCACCACGTCCCGCATGCCGCGCTCGAATGTCACGCGCGGCCGCCACCCCAGCCCCCTCACCTTTGCCGCGTCCAGGGCGTAGCGGATATCGTGGCCCGGCCGGTCTTTGACAAAACGGATCATCTCCTCGGGCCTACCCATCAGGCGCAGCAGCAGCTTGACCGTATCGATATTGCGGCGCTCCTGGCCGCTGCCGATGTTATAGGTCTCACCGGTCCGGCCCTTACGAAAGACGCGCCAGACACCACGGGCGCAGTCGCTGACGTGCAGCCACTCGCGCACGTTGTGCCCCCTGGCGTAGACGGGGATGTACTGACCTCTCAATGCCTTCAGGATGACGACCGGCACGAGTTTTTCCGGATACTGCCAGGGTCCGTAGTTATTCGACGGCCGGACGATCATCGCCGGAAAGCCGTAGGTACGGATATAGGATTTGACGAAAAAGTCCGCCGCCGCCTTGGAGGCCGCATAGGGGGAGTTCGGCGCCAGGGACGACGTCTCCTTAAAGTGTCCGCGGGCGATCTCGCCGTAGACCTCGTCCGTCGAGATTTGAAGGAACCGACGGACCCCCTGCCGGCGGCAGGCGTCCATCAGCACCAGCGTCCCTTCGACGTTCGTGCGCACGAAGGGATGGACCGCCTGGATGCTCCTGTCCACGTGGGTCTCGGCGGCGAAGTGGACGACCCCCGCGGGTCTCTCCTTTTGAAGGATCTCTTTCATCTTGCGCGCGTCGCCGATATCGGCCCTGTGGAGACGAAAGCAGCCGCGCACGCTCTCGAGGCGCCGCGTGTCGCCGGCATACGTCACCTTGTCTACGACGACGACGTCGCACCCGGCGGCCACGCCCTGGCGGACGAACTCGCTGCCGATGAAACCGCAGCCGCCCGTCACGAGTATCGTGGCTCTTTTTTTCTTCATGGGTCCCCGCTTCTGTTCACACGCTACACGCTATTGTGGAGTCCCGCGGACATGCCCGCGGCACCTTTCTTTTCGCCCCAAGGGCGGAATCCTGAGCGCCCCCGCCGGAGGCGGGGGAATCGAAGGACCGGATGAGCCGCCCTGCCGGACGTATTCCCGGATGCATTCCTTATAAACGGATCGGATCGGCCGCATGCGAAAACCAGCCTTCTCGAGCTTGCGGCAGGACAAGATAAGGTTCGTGCGCTTCAAGCCCAGCGACCGGAAACGGATCTCCTTATAGGTAAAGCCGGGGCGCCGGCGGCGGTACGCCTCCATGAGGTCGCGATAGCGCATCGCCCCTTTATTGACGATGTTATAGATACCGCGCGCATCGCGCCGCAACAAAAACTTCAGGGCCCGGAGGAAATCGGGCACGTAGGTGACGGAATTGGCGAGCTCGATGACCTTACCGTAACGCAGGAGCTTCGTCAGGACGTTCTTCGGGTGCGGCTGGTTGTCGAGCGGAATGCGGATACGCACGATGAGGACGTTGTGCCGGTCGCACAAGGGCCTGAGCGCCTGCTCGGCATAAATCTTGGTGCGGCTGTAAAAAAGGTCGAAGTAGTCGGGCGCCCGCGTCTCGTTGATCGGCGTGTCTTTCCGGTAATCGTAGCGATAGATACAGCCGCTGCTGATGTGGACAAACTTGATGCCGTGTCTGACAGCCGCCTCCGCGAGCCAGATAGGGACAAAGACGTTCGCCATCAGGGTCCCTTCCTTGTCCTTCTCGCAGTCGTCCACGTTCTTCACGCCGGTGTACCCGATCGCATTGATCAGGACGCGCGGCCGGTACTTTTTGACGATCCTTTCGGCATCCGCAAAAGAACGGATGAAGGTCGCCACCGCCCGGCCGCCCAGGGCCGCCTCCAGCTTCTCGCCGATAAAACCCTTTCCGCAGATTAAGATGTCACTCCTTTTCATCAGCGCGCTCCTTCAGGTAATCTCCGTATTCCGTGGGGATCGACCCGGCCAGCGACAACAGCTGGCGCCTGGTGATATACCCCCGGCGGTAGGCGATCTCCTCGATGCAACCGACCTTAAGCCCCTGGCGCTCCTGGAGCGTCTTGATGAAGACCGACGAATCGATAAGGGAGTCGTAGGTCCCGGTATCAAGCCACGCAAACCCGCGGCCCAGGCGCTCGACCTTCAACTTGCGCTCGGCAAGGTACGCCCCGTTGAGGCCCGTGATCTCAAGCTCTCCGCGTGCCGAAGGCCTGAGTCTTTTGGCGATCGACACCGCGCGCTGGTCATAGAAGTAAAGGCCGGTCGCGACCCAGTTCGAGGCGGGCCGGCGGGGCTTCTCGGTGATGGACGTCGGCCGCCCCCTCCTGTCAAAACCGACAACGCCGTAACGCTGGGGGTCTTTCACGTAATAAACGAGGATCAGCGCGCCATCCTTGAGGCGGGCCGCACGGCGCAGGATCGGCGTCAACTCGTGGCCGTAAAAGATATTGTCGCCGAGGATAAGCGCCACGGGGTGCTTGCCGATAAAGTCCGCGCCGATCAGAAGGCTTTGGGCGATGCCGCCGGGCCGCTCCTGGACTTCATAAGAAAAGCGCACCCCGAGCTCCTGGCCGCTGCCCAGAAGGTCGCGGATCCGTGGCACGTCCTTGGCCGTCGAGATGATAAGGATATCCCGGATACCGGCAAGCATCAAGACGGACAATGGGTAGTAGATCATTGGCTTGTCGTAGATCGGCAAAAGCTGTTTGCACACGCCGCGGGTAATGGGAAACAGCCGCGTCGCCCGCCCGCCCGCCAAAATAATCCCTTTCACGTCTCTCCTCCTTTATGACAAACTCCCGAAAACTTGATATTCATCTGCGTCCGTCTTCAACACGGGATGCCGATAGCGGCAACGCGCACCCCGCCCGCCATCCGTCTGCCGGCCCCGCGCACAAGACCCGTCTTCAGGGCCGTGAAGGTGACCGTGCGCCAGGCCCTGACGCCATCACCAAGACATCTTCCCGTGCGCGCGTCCAGCCCGGAGGGAACATCCACCGAAATGATCCGTGCGTCCGACGCGTTCATCAGACGGATGACGCGTGCCAACGGTTCACGAACCTTGCCACGCGCACCGATCCCCAGGAGCGCATCCACCACCGCGTCCGCGGCCCTTAACGCCTTGCAAAATCTTTCAAGGTCCCGTGCGCGCCTCAGGGGCTGCACGACCACGCCCATCCTCGTCAGGATGCGGTGGTTGAAGCGGGCATCGCCTTTAAGGTCGCGGGCCGATGCCGTTGAAAAGACATCAACGCGCACGCCCTGACAGATCAGGTGGCGCGCCGCCACGAAACCGTCTCCGCCGTTATTCCCCTTGCCGCAGACGCACACGACACAACCGCGCCGGTGCCGCAACGCAGGGGCACCGGGCTTTTGTCGCCGCAAGACGCCCCCGACCTCCCTTGCCACGGCAAGACCGGCGTGCTCCATCAGGATCAGCGTCGGGATCCGATAGCGTTCCCACGCCAGGCGGTCAAGACGCTGCACAGCTTGAGGGGTAAGGACCGGCCCCGTCACGACCTAACGGCTCTTCTCATATCTCCTGCGCCAATAGACGAGGAGATCTTCGAAGGTCTTTTCAATGGGAATCTCAGGCTCCCACCCCGTCGCCTGCTTGAACTTCGTGCAATCCGGGATCTGCAGGGTCACGTCAGACGGCCTCAGGAGCGCCTTGTCCACCACGACCTTAATGTCCCCCTTGCGGGGCGAAAGCGCCAGCAACATCTTCAGCGCATCCCCGACGGTCATCGTGCGGCTGCCGCCGATATTGTACACCTCTCCCGGCGGACACTTCTGCACCAGGATCCAGTACGCCCGCACGGTATCGCGCACGTCCGCGAAGGTGCGCACGCTCTCGAGATTGCCCACGCGCAGGACCGGCTCCTGCAGACCGCTTTCGATGCGCGCGATCTGCCGGGCAAAGGCCGAGGCCGCGAAGACCTCGCCGCGCCTGGGTCCGGTATGCGTGAACATGCGCGTGCGGATCGTCCTGATGCCGTACGAGAGAAAATACTGAAACGCGATCATGTCCTCGCCGACCTTGCTCACGGCGTAAGGGCTCGCCGGCCGGAAAGGCTGGGACTCCTTGATGGGGACCTCGTCTTGCCTGACCTGACCATACACCTCCGATGAGCTGCAGATGTGGATGACCGGGTCGATCTTGGCGTGCCGGACCGCCTCCAGGAGATTGACCGTGCCGCAGACATTCGTCTCCAGGGTGTTCACCGGCATGTCAAAGCTCGTCGGCACAAAGGACTGCGCCGCCAGGTGAAAGATGGCGTCGGGCCTCATGCCGGCGATCGTGTCATAGACGGACTTGGCATCCAGAAGCTCGCAATAATGCAGGCGGAGCTTATCGGCGATGCCCTCGATGTTGTCCATCGGGCTGCGCCACCGCCGTATCCCGTGGACCTCCAGGCCCGTGCCGCCGAGCCCCAGGATGTAATCGGCCAGGTGGCTGCCGACGAAACCGGTAATCCCTGTGATCAGTATTTTTTTCATGATTTACCTCCGCTTGCTATCCCGCCGAAGGCCCCGTGTCACCGGCTCTCACCTTCATGTGATACGGGGCCGAAGGTCCCGTGGCGCTTGTTTCGCGACACGGGATAAATCGGCCCTGTGTCGCTCGCTCGCCCTATCCCGCGATACAGGGCCTTCTATCCTCACGCCTTCTCCAGAACCACTATCATTTCGTGGCCGAGCCAGCGCATCAGCGGCGCGGCCAGCTTTTCCAAACCGTTGACCGCGCCAAAGAGACAGCGCGGCACAAAGGGCCGAAACGACAATCCGCCCGAAAGGGTGTAACGTAAAAAATCATGGTACACGATCTGCCGTACCTTCAACCGGGGAAAAAGTTCTTCAAACCGTCCGCGGTCACGGCGGAAGATGATGTAGGCTAAAGCCATGTTGGCGCCTGTCAGGCGACCGCCGGCCGGGATGCCCCACTCCTCAGCGTGCCTGTCCGTATGTTCCTGGTGAAGGTGCCGGTTCATGAAATATCCAAACGGCGTTGACGACGGCTCATCCAAAACGCAGCGGCCGCCGGTCACGAGCACCCGCCCAACCTCGCCCAGGAACCTCCCGGGCTCACGCAGATGGTGCAGGACGCCGACGGCATAGACCGCCTTGAGCGCACCGTCCTCAAACGAGAGCGCGCACGCGTCCTCCACGCGGTCGATCCCCTCCCCGACCACCACATCGGAGGTGATGACGTCAGGAATGTAAGATTTCAAAAAGCCGGCGCCGCTGCCGACCTCGAGGGACGGACGGCCGAGCGGCTCCAGAGTGCGCTCGACGGACCGGAAGAGATCGTACACGAACACATAGCGGGCCAGCAAGAGCGGGTTGCCCCGGATGATCTGCCGGTGCCGGACAATGGCCTCGGGACCGTCGAGATCCAGGGATTGACTCAACGGATGCGCCCAGCGCCTGTGCAACCAATCTCTCAAGCCGCTCACGAGAGCTCCTCGCTCATGCGGACCCCTTTCGGGGCTTTACCGAGGCCCGGCTGGTTCTGCCTTGACGGCCGGGACGGGGCCTGGACGCCCGGCCTTAATGGCTCTACCGAGGCCCAGGCGACCCGTGGACCACAGACGCTGCGCCGTGCGGTATCCGTCGGGCGTGCCGAAGTCGACGAGGCGCTTGGCCTCCACGCGGGCCCGCAACGGATAACCCTGACGGACCGCAGCGGGGAAAAAATCGCGCTCGAGCGAAAAAGGCGGCCGCGGCATCAGCCCAAAGACCTTCCGGCTCATGGCGTAGATGCCCGCGTTGTCAAGGGCCCGGCCCGTCTTCTTCTTCTCTTCAAAGGCAACAACGCGACCCCGCGCATCCAGCACCACGCGACCGCGGCCCCGGCGCTTCTCAGCCGGCACGACGACGATCGAGACGACTGCCCGCTTCACACGATGAAAGGCTACAAGATGTTTCAGGTCCGCCCCGCAAAAAGAGTCGCCGTTTAAGACGAGGAAAGGATCGCTCTTAACCCAGCGCCGCGCGCCGCGCACGGCCCCGCCCGTGCCCCGGGCCGACCTCTCAAGGACACAGCGCACGCGCCAGGGCCGCTCGATATCTTTCACGGCGCGGCGGATCATCTCGCCCTTATAGCCGGCGCACAGGATGAAGCGCCGCAGCCCGAAAGTGGCGCAATAATCCATCAGCAGCCCCAGAAAGGGCACGCCGCCAAAATCAGCAAGCGGCTTGGGCCGGTCGGCGACCAGACGCTTCAGGCGCCTGCCCTCTCCGCCGCAAAGGATCACCGTGTCTATTTGAGAAAGATCGGCGGCCATCGCTAAAAATTAGTGTCCGGGCGGTAATAGATGATCTGGCTCCCCAGATCATCGAACTTAAAGGGCACGCGCAAGAGCGACCTCATCGCCCGGCGCACCCGTGCCTGGTCTTCGGGCCGCACGAAGAGAAGCATGAATCCGCCGCCGCCCGCGCCGAGAATCTTTCCACCCAGGGCCCCGGCCCGGCGGGCCCGGCGGTACGTCTCGTCGATGGCGGCCGTGGCGATCTTGCTGCTCAGGGTGCGCTTGATCTTCCAGGACTCATGCAGGAGCCTGCCGAAGGCGTCCAGGCGCAGGCGCGGCGCGTTCAGGATCGAAAGCGCCTCCCCGACCATCTGATGCAAGGCCCTGAGCTCGGACGTCTTGCGCGGGATGTTTTTGATCTGCTCGCCCGCGATCTCGGTCGCCAGGCGTGAGAGACCCGTGAAGTACAATAAGAAATGGTCGTGGAAGAGCTTCATCTTCCGGGGGTCCAGTGTCACCGGCGTCACCTCGATGTTGCGTTCCCCCTTGAACGTCATGTGATTGAGGCCGCCGAAGGCGGTGATCACCTGGTCCTGCGAGCCGACGTTCTCCTTCATCCACTTCTGCTCGATCTCGATCGCCTCGAGCGCCAGCTGTTTCTTGGAGACCATCCTGCCCAGGACCGCGTACAGCGCGTTCAGCAAGCCCACCGTGAAGGCGGAGCTTGAACCGATCCCCGAGCGCGCCGGCAGGTCGCCCACGTGCTGGACGCTGACCCCCTTCTTGATCCCGAGGAACCGCAGCGTCTCGCGCACCGCCGGGTGCTGGATCTGATCGAGGGTCTTGACCATCTCCCGCTTGGAATACACGATGCGGTGCTTACAGTCGAAAAAGGGCGGCAGATATCCGCACGTCAGATAGCAGTACTTGTCGATGGTGACGCCGAGCGTCGCGCCCGGATGGTGCCGGTACCAGTCGGGATAGTCCGTCCCGCCGCCGAAAAAGGAGACACGAAAGGGGGTGCGACTGATGACCATCTTAAACCTCCTTCAACCGGATGTCGCGTCCTGGGCGCGGCGTCCCACGCGGTCGCGCTCGGAGAGGACGGGCCTCTTCACGGGCCAGGATATCTTGAAGCGCGGATCATCCCACTTTAAGGTGAACTGGCTCTCGGGATCATAATACGTCGATTGCTTGTAGTGAAAGACGGCGACCGGGCTCAGGACCAGATGGCCGTTCGCGTAGCCGGGCGGCACGAGGATCTGCACGGGCTCGTCTTGCGACAGCATGAAAGAGGCCCACGCGCCGAAGTCCGGGGCCTCGGGGATCCCCTTGATCACGACGAGGAGAAACTCACCCCACAGGCACGAAATCAACTTCCACGTCTTGCGGTCGCCGTGCAGGCCGCGCAGGACATTCTTCTTGGAGACC
>CAZCSY010000035.1:0-14935 GCA_964501505.1 uncultured Planctomycetia bacterium | reverse complement strand
CGTCGTCTTGACGAAGTTCTTGTTGCCTTCGCTTTTCTTGAACTCCCGGTCCCAGAGCTTCGGCCGCTTGTTGACCTTTTCGAAAAATTGCTGAGCCTCCTCAAGCGTGTCAAAGCGCACCAGTTGAAGCTCGAGCGAGTTGTACTCCGTGATGTACTTGGCCAGGACCTCCTCCTCGCTCACCTCGGGCTCAAAGCTCTCGCGCACCTGGTCGCGGAGCATCTTCAGCTGGATCAGATGCTTCAGTTGGTTCTCGAAAAGAACCGCCGGCTCCCCCACGCGTTCCCGGACCCAATCCTCGAAGGCCTGCCGATCCTGCTTCCAATCAAAACTCACCTTTTCCGACTTCAGCAGCTTACCGATCTCTTCCTCCACGCTCTTCTGGGGGACCTCGACGCCTCTCCTGAACGCCTCGTAAGAAAGGATCAGGTCCTCCCACGTCCGCTCTTCCAACTCGTCGGGTGTCCGGACCTGGCGGCCCCAGCTGCCTCCAAAGATCTGGGCAGCGGCCTTGGCAAAAAGATAGTTGTCCATCGAAACGTCCACGTCAAAGATCCGGCCGGCCACCGAGGGCCGCTCGACCTGAATAACCTCCTTGGCGACCTCCTCGGCCTCCAGGTACCCCGGCCCCAAAAACACCAAGGGCATGAAAAACAACGATACCTCAGCCAGGCGCTTAACGTTATTGCCCATGGCCGTCTTCCCTCAACAATTTGGTGATGATGCGCAAGGTATAGCCCTCGTTGATCAACCGAACGATCATCATGAGCCGCTCCCTGGCGACCGACGCGTCATAGAGACGCAGACGGCGGCACCGCGTCACGACATCCAGGAGCCCCATATCCGTATAATTGTTGATCGCGGCGTAGGAGACATCCGTGAGGCGCGCCAACTCTTTGGCGGAGATCAATTTTTTGTTACTGCGGGTCATCACGGTCATCTATCAACCTGTCAGTTTCTTGCGGATGAGGCGCAGCGGATAGCCGTCGTTCTTCATGCGCGAAATCACGCCGAGCTTCTGGCGCAGTTCCTGGGCGTCGTAAAACCGCTTGTTCCCCTTCTTGATGACGATGCAAAAGAACCCCAGGTTGGTGTAATGGTTCAGGGTCGGGTACGACACGCCGAAACGCCGGACGACGTCCTTGGCCGAGAGAAGATTCTTGTTGTTCGCGGAAAACATCATCACAGACCTGCTGTACTTAAAGTAATTGCTTTAACTACTACAAAAAGTATTATTAGCGTAATTTTAGTATTTGTCAAGGATTCTTTTTCTCTCGCCCCCGGGCTCCTGCGCGGCGTCTCACCGGACCCAGCGGCTGCCGCCGGCACGGCACCAGAGGATCCGCGGGACCCCCTGCGAGCGGTCGACCACCGCGACGATCACGTAGACGAAGGGCGTTGCGGCGGCGCGGCCGACCACCGTGACGCGCCACAGATCGGACCGGAAGACCGCCCACGAGGCAAGTTGGGCAAAGACCGCGTCCGTCACCGGCGCCAGGCAAGTCAGGTCTTCGGGAGCCGTCAGTGTCTTTTGCCGGCGTTCGGCCAAAAGGGCTGCCAGGACCTCGGATGAGACACCCGCCAGACTCCGCAAGACGGACTCCGGGGCCGTGTTGACGTTGACCTTGCCGTCTGTCCAGACCGTCACCATACCCTTTATGCCCACATTGAGGATGCCGTCTGCATCATCCAGGGGCGGTTCGCGCTCACCATCATCTTCCCAGGGATCCAGGATACAGTTGTCGTTCGTGTCTTCCCCGTAAAAAACCCCCTCCTGTCCGGCAAAGAGCCGATACAGGATTCTTGTACCGCGCGCTCCGCCGGAGACACCCCCGCCCTCTTCAAGCGGCACGTCCGGCACCGGACACTCGATGACCCCCCTGGAAAAAGAACCGATGAAACGCCTCCGGGCATTCTTGTCAACCCTGAGGATCGGAAAAAAGCTATGCTCGTCTTGTATCCGGATGACGCACGTGCCCGCAGCGCGGCCGTGCGTGTCTTCAAATTCCAAAGAACGCACCAGGCCGCCGTCCTCCCGGTCATCCCGTGCCCACCCCTCCTGTCCTTCCGGACCCAAGACGTCGTCGCGGGACTCGACGAGCGCATCCCACGCCGCGTGCAGACCGGCGCGGGCGATATAATAAGACCTCACGGTCTCAAGGTCACGCTGCAACAGATGCTGATCCAGGCGTGCGCGGTACGCAGCCTGCGCGGTCAAGAGAGAAAAAAAGAAAACGAGCCAAAGGACCACGACGAGAACCGAACCCCGACCACAGCAAAGAGCCTGCCGGGGTGAGCCCCGGCTGCATCGAAGGGCCTGCCGGGACGAGCCCCGGCTGCATCGAAACCGGATCCCCTGGAACCGCGCGCTACCAAGCACTCGGAACATCGAAGACCATCTCATATTGTTTCGCCTGTCCCTTCTGCCGGACAACGGAGAAGGTAACCCGGACCAAGCGGGGCAGCTGCCGGCAAGAATCCCACGCCGCGGCCCACTGCGTCCCGTCATAAAAAGCCCACCTCATAGCACGCAGGTGTGTCATCAAAACGCGCTCTTCGCGCGGCGGCGCCTGCGGCGCAGCGTCCGTCGCGCGCACCTGACGTCTCAGCTCCCCATCGCCGGACCGCGAAGACGACCAGACATAACAGACACGCATCAGGTCATCCGGGGCATCCGCGTCGGCGACGACCCCTAACGGACGGGAACGGATAAGACATACCTCGCCCGCGCGGCCGGTCAAAGACAGAGGAGCATCTGTGTCCTCTTCGATATAAGCGCACAACAAATCATCGCCCAAGAGACGGGCGAAGAGCCGCACCCGGGCATCGGACGACGCATATATCCGCCGGTGACCCTGGATCACCATGGAGAACCCTTGGAATAAAACCAGAAGTACCAGGCCACCGATCGCCGCCGCCAGCACGGCCTCAAGCAGAGTGAACCCCCGCCGGCCTGGACCAGGAGCGACTTGTGGGCGCATCCTGAAGCCAAACACGGACCCCTCAACCTTCCGTTGAGACGTGCGGCGCGCGAGACGCGAAGCACGAACCTTAACGTTCTGCAGATGTCTCATTACGGGCTCTCTTATAATAATAGGTAAAGAGGGTCGTGCGGCGGGCCGACGGATCGACCGCCGGGCCGGATGTCAAAAAGACAGGTATCAGGTTATCCGAAAGAGGCGGGGCAACTTCCACGTGCCAGGAAAAGCGGTCGAAGGGAGGCTCGAAGAGTCCTCCTCCTTCTTCCGGTATCTGAGGGGAATCGAGAAGAACGCTGAGGCGTGCCTGGGCCAATAAGAGGGCGCTCGTCCGGCTTTCGGTCGCGGCCGCCATCCGCAAGGACTGGCTGAGCGCCGCAAAGACCGCCCCCATGACCGCTCCGGTGAGGCCTATGGCAACCAGGATCTCAAGAAGGGTGAATCCGCGCCGGGACACCTCGGAGGAAAAAACAGAGGGGCGCGGACGATAAACCTTAAAACGCTTCAAGGTTCAACCTCAGGATCGGCTGCAGGATGCCCATGACCAGAAGCCCCACGGCCACGGCAAGAAAGAAGATAACCGCCGGTTCAAACAGGCCCAGCAGCCGGCGGACCTCCTCCCGGCTCTCTTCCTCGAATATCGCCGCCACCTCCAAGAGGACCTCGCTGAGCCGGCCGGTCTCTTCGCCGACCGAGACCATATCCGCCATCAAGACCGGAAAAACAGGACGGCGCCGCAGGCTCTCGTGCAGGGCCGTGCCGTGCGCCACCTCCTGAGACACCTCCCGGCATTGAGCCTCTACCACACGATTCGACGCCACTCCCTGCGCAATACGCAGGGCCTCCAAAATGCTCACCCCGTGGTCAAGCAAAAGACCCAGGATGTTCGCGATGCGCGCAAAAAGGATCTTCTTCACGACGCCCCCGACAAGGGGCAGACGCAGGACGAGGCCATCGAAAAATCCGCGCACGGACGCGACCGTGGCGCATCGCAGGCCGACCGCGACCGCCGCCAGGACGCCCATGAGGATCCATAAGCCATAGTGCGCGCCCACGTTGCTTAAAAAAAGGATCAGGCGCGTGGCCGCCGGGAGGGATCCTCCGGACTCCGCAAACAAGAAGGACATCCGCGGGATGACAAAGACGAGAAGAAAGACCAGTGTCCCGATACCGGCCGCCAGAAGGATCAAAGGATACGTCAGCATGGTCAGGAGGGTATCGCGCGTCGAGCGCATACGCTCCAGATACGCCGCCAGACCCGTCATGACTTTTTGCAGATCCGCACCGGATTCGCCGGCCCGAACGGTGTTCACGTAGACATCGGAAAAGACCGCCGGGTGTTTAGCGAGCGCCTCCCAGAAAGGCGTTCCCCGCGAGACGTCCTCGCGCACGCGAGCAACGACACGGCCAAACGCACTTCCGGAGAACTGACGCTCCAGAAACAGAAGCGCGCGGGCCAACGGGACGCCCGACCGCAGAAGATGATTGAGCTGGCGCGAGAAACCGACGAGCTGCGAACGGGCATCGCCTCCCGCCAGCGGCGCGCCCCGGATCCCTGCAGGAGAAGACTCGCGGATATCAAGCAAGAACATGCCCTCGCCGCGTAACGCCGCCACGGCCTCTTCCCGGCGGCCGGCCTGTATCTCGCCGGAGATCAGGGCCCCTTGAGGATCCCGCGCTTTATATAAATACGTCCCCATCAAAAACCGCCGCGTAAAAAAACGTCTCGAGCGACGCCGGCCTCACGCCTCCTGCTGAACCACGCGCACCACCTCTTGCGACGTCGTGATGCCCGCATTCACCTTGGCCAACCCGTCTTCAAGCAACATCACCATCCCCTCCTGCCGCGCCACCCGCCGTAAGACCGTCAGCGAGACATCCCGGTCAACAAGCGCCTCCCTGATCGCATCGGTGATGACAAAAACCTCGTAGATGCCGATGCGTCCCTTGAATCCCGAATCCTGACACGCCGCACAGCCGCGTCCGCGCGCCCATGGAGCGCCCTCGGGGATACGCTCCGCGCCCCAGAAGGCCTTCTCCTGGACGCTCGGCGTATAAGACTCCCGGCACGAAGGACAGACGCGGCGCACGAGACGCTGGGCCACCACGGCACGCAGGGTATCGGCGACAAAGTACGGCTCGATCCCCATATCGAAAAGACGCGTCAGGCTCGCCACCGCGTCGTTCGTATGAAGGGTGCTCAAAATGAGATGCCCGGTGAGCGCGGCGCGCACCGCGATCTGGGCGGTCTCGACATCGCGGATCTCGCCGACCATGATCACATCGGGGTCCTGGCGCAGGACGGACCGAAGCCCGTGCGAAAACGTCAACTCCACGTGGGGATTGATCTGGATCTGGTTGATGCCGTCCATCTGGTATTCGACGGGATCCTCCAGGGTGACGATGTTAATGGCCGCATCGTTGATATGGTTCAGACAGGCATAGAGGGTCGTGCTCTTGCCGCAGCCCGTGGGGCCCGTCGCCAGGACGACGCCGTTGGACCGCGCCAACACCGACCTCATCTTGGCCAGATCATCGGGACGCATCCCTAAGTCCGACAAGGAGAGCCGGCCCGAGGACCGGGGCAGAAGACGGATACTCACCCCTTCGCCGAAGAGCGTCGGAAAAAAAGAAAGACGAAGATCCACCTCTTCTCCCCGGACGACGACCTGGCAACGCCCGTCCTGCGGCCGTCGCTTCTCCGCGATGTCAAGACTCGCCATGATCTTGAACCGGGAGAGGATCGCCGGCTGCAGCTTCCTGACGTCTGGCGGCGTCTTGGCCTCCCGCAAGACGCCGTCGACGCGATAACGCACGCGCAGGCGGTCCCGGTAGGTCTCGATGTGGATGTCCGTGGCGCGTTGCTGGCACGCCTCGGCGATGAGTTGATCGACGAGGCTGACGATAGAGGCGGCCTTGGCCATCTCCTCCAGATCCTCCGGTGCGCCCCCTTCATCCGGCGCCGTCTTCCTCACCTCGGCGGCCGCGTCACGCACCAGCCGCTCCACGGTCTCGGCGCCCACTCCATAAGAACGGCGGATCGCCTCCCCGATATCCCGCGAACGCGTCAGGACCGGTTTGAGATCCAACCGGGTCAGGATCTTAAGTTCATCGATCACGGCGACGTTAAAAGGATCGCGCAGGGCCACGACCAAGGCATCGCCTTCTTTCGCGATCGCAATAACCTGGTTCTTGCCGGCAAACTGCGGAGGGATGAGGTGGGCGACGGCGGCATCGATCTCCAGATCTTTGAGGTCCCGGAAAGGCATGCCGAAGTGGACGCTATAGGCGCGCAACAACTCTTCCTCCGTCAAGAGCCCTTTTTCGACGAGGATGCGCTCCAGGTCCGCCGTCTCGCCCACGGCCCCTTCCCCGACCTGACGCCGCACCGACTCGAGTTGTTCTTGCGTCAACACCCCCCGCTCGACGAGCAGGGCGCCGATGAACTTAAGTTGTGCGTGGATGTTCATAGAGGATGCGCTCCGGATTCGATTTTTTTTAGTATAACACAGTTACCAACAGGGATAAACAATTTGTTGTGCGCGGGCTTGACTCATGCGGGACATTACATCTGGAATAGATGGTTCCCTTTTGCATAACAAGAGACAACCAGTTGACATTGTATGCCTTATGGATGCGCCTCCGGTCTCCAGGCCGCTTGTTGCCCGTCTTCCTTCGCGCAGGCGCTCCATTGGGCCCTTGTGTATCCTTTAGGCCGGCCTGGGGTTGCGGACGCCAGACCCCTGAGAAGGGTACGAAGAACAGGTTTTCCATATATCCAGCGCCAACTCAAAAAATCATTGACAAAATCATGCTTTTTTTGTATAATTTTGTTGAGTTTGGGTATAAAAGTCGCTAAAATAACTATGGCAAAAGAAAAGACAATTAAAATACACAGAGTCGCCAGGGAGCTTGGCCTCTCCATTCAAACCATCAAAAATTACGAAAAAGCCGGTATCCTGCCTAAAGCGCGGCGGGACGAAAAGGGGTGGCGTTACTACACCGAAGAAGATCTTATTAAAATAAAGGCGCTTTTTTCGTCGGAGCTCAAGCGACCCTGATATGGTCATCGCCATCACCAACCAGAAAGGCGGTGTGGGCAAGACCACGATCGCCATCAACCTCTCGGCCTCCCTGGCCCTGCTCGACTACCGTGTCCTCGTCATCGACATGGACCCCCAGGGAAACTCATCGGACGGCCTGGGCATCAACACCAACAAGCTCGACAACACGGTCTACGACGCCCTGATCAACGAGACGCCGCTGTCGGACATCGTTGTGCCGAACCAGCTCAAGAACCTCTTTGTTGCGCCGACGAACATCACCCTCTCCGGCGCCGAGACCGAGCTCGCCTCGGACATCTCTCGCCCTTTCAAGCTGCGCAAGGCGATCAAGCCGGAACTGGGCAAATACGACTTCATCATCATCGACTGCCCGCCGTCGCTGAGCATCCTAACCGTCAACGCGATCGTCGCCTCGAGCGACCTCTTGGTGCCCATCGAACCCAACAGCTATGCCCTCAAGGGAATGAGCATGCTCATGAGCACGATCCTCAAGACCCGCGAAGACCTCGAACACTACGCGCGCTTTTTGGGCATCGTCGTGAACATGTTCGACCCCGGGCTGCCGCTGCACGCGTCCATCGTGGAAGCGACCAAGGAATACTTCACCCCACGCAAGGTCTTCAAGACGACGATCCCGCGCAGCCCCCGGATCCCCGAGGCGGAGCTCCACGGCCAGTGCATCCACCAGTATGCGCCGGCGGATATCGGGGCCCGGCAGTTTAACGCGCTCGCCCAGGAAATCATCGAAAAGACGCATGAGCGAAAATCCTAACCCCTCCCACGAACACCTGGATGACGTCGTCAAGGCCAAGATGAAAGGCCTGGGGCTCGACGCCCTCTTCCATCAGGTCGACAAGAAACGCAAAGACGACGACGGCCCCTTCGACAAGCGACACCCCGACCCCGACGACAAACGCCTCTACGCGCGGCTCAAATACGGCGGCGCCCCGCGGCCCTGCCGAAGGCAGAGCCTTAAAGACCGGCTCTTGCCTCGCCGGATCCCGCACGTCATCATCGACGCCGGGATGACGACCTTGACGATCTGCGTCGCAGAGGGCGAACGGGACAAAACGATCATCACGCGGGCGTATCATCTTGAGATCCCCGTACACCTAGCCCACCAGGCGGACAAGTGGCAGCGCTTTATCGTCGAGGCCCTGCGCCAGCATCTACCGGAGCGCCTGCTCTCTACGGCGCGCATCACGACGCTCGTGCCGCGCGCACAGGC
This sequence comes from uncultured Planctomycetia bacterium, assembly GCA_964501505.1. Taxonomy (GTDB): domain Bacteria; phylum Omnitrophota; class Gorgyraeia; order Velamenicoccales; family Velamenicoccaceae; genus CAZCSY01. Next base: position 6,665 of record CAZCSY010000035.1, on the reverse strand, counting down.
CATCCTCAAATTCATCATTCTGCCCACGGCACGGCACGATGAGATCAAGAAGATGATCGCCTTCGAAACCCAGCATCACATCCCTTTGGCCCTTGCGGACATCGAAATGGACTACGCTGTTTTAAAAAAAGAGGTCCAGGGCACGCACGTGCTCATCGCGGCCGTCAAAAAAGACGACATCGCCCGCCACCTGCGCCTGCTCGCCGAAGCCGGCGTCGTCCCCGATCGCGTGGAGACAAGCGCCGGTGCCCTCTACAACGCCGCGCGGGAACAAAGCGACAAGGAAGACCTCGTCCTCCAGGTCCACGTCGGGGCGGCTACCACCGACATCAATATCTGCCGGGCCGGCGGGTGGCGCTTCAGCCGCGGCATCACCTGGGGGTCTTTTTATCTGACCCGGCGGCTGGCCGAAAGGCTCAACGTCTCGCTGGACGATGCCGAAAAGATCAAGCGCGATAACGGGATCCTGCTGAGGAAAAAAGAGGACGGCCCCACCGACCGGATGATATCCGACGAAGCCCGCGCGTGGGCCGACGTGCTCGTCAACGAGATGCGCTGGACGCTCGAAAATTTCCAAATGGAAAAGGGGCTCGAAAACGTGAACCAGATCGTCCTGAGCGGCGGCGGCGCCCTCCTGAACAACCTTAACGAATATCTCAAAGAAAGGCTCAAGAGCCGCATCGTCTTCATCAAGCCGCCGGCCGGCCTGTCGTGGCAGGGAAACCTCGACGTGGACGACGCCAAGGCGATGGCGTACGCCCTGTGTTGGGGCCTGGCCGCCCCCGGCGAAGCGCGGGGCGCGGTCTCCTTGAATCTGCTGCCGGCGCCTCAAAAAATCGAAAGCGCCCACAGGACCGCGGTCAGGCGGCGGACAAAGAGCGCCCTGATCCTGGCGCCTGCGCTTCTCATCGCTCTTTTGGCCGGCCTCCTGCTCTGGCAGGGCCAGTCTCTCCGATTGGAAAATCTGCAGAGACAACTCCGCCATCTCCAGGAAGAGGCGGCGGCTGTCGACGACCTCAAGGCCCGCCTGCGCACCATCGAAGATTACCTCGCCGGGCAACACACGTCTCTGGGCACCTTACGGGAGATCAGTCTCCTGACGCCGCCGGCGATCACGATCGACCAATTCCTTTTTGAAAAGAACCGTGAAATCACGTTGGCGGGACGCGCCCCATCGCACGCGGCGGCCGTCGACTTTGCCGGTGCCTTGAACGAATCCCCCCTGTTGGCCAACGCCACGCTGCGCTACGCCACGCAGACGCAGCGCCGGACCGACGGCTCCCAGGAGGTCCACTTCGAGATCACCTGCGCCCTGAACCCGGCACAAAGGAACTTATGAGACTCACGACGCGGGAAATGCGCCTGCTCACGATCGCTTTCGGGATGACCGCCGTCCTCGCCGTCTTCGGGTATCTCGTGCGTCCAGCCGTGCGGCGCTGGCAAGAGAAGGAAGCGCTCGTGCGCCGAACCGCCGTCGAAGTGCGCCGGGCCCAGCGTCTGATCGAAGAACGCGTCCAGCTCACCGAGCGCCTCAATGCGCTCAACCGCAACCTCCTGACGCGTATCCCCCTGGCGCGTAAAGAAGGCGAATTTTTGTCGGAGATCGGCAAGGTCGCCCAGCAGACGAATGTGCTCCTCCTGCGCCTGGACCCACAGGGCAGCCGGGACTACGGACCGTTCACGGAGCTGTCGGTCGAGCTCGATGCGGAGGCCAACCTGGGCAACCTCGTACGCTTCCTCTATGACATCCGCGAATCTTCGGTCCTCCTTGTCGTTGAAAAGATGCGTCTTCAACCCAAGGCCGACCGTTCGGCGCTCCTTAAAAGTTACCTGGTCATCTCCTCCCTCTTTGCCAAGGAATAAAACATGAAGAGACCGCCCCGACAACCGAAACACACACCCCTGAGCGCCGTTTTCCTTTTTGCGGCGGCGCTCAGCGCGGGGTATGGCGCCGCTTCGATCCCGACCGCCTCGGGCGAGGGAGAAGACGCCCCCCTGCCCTCCGTGAAGGCGCCGTTGACCTATTACAAGGTCATCGAGGAACGCGACGTCTTCCGCGGCCAAAATGAGCTTACGGCCTCCACGGCCGCCGCCTCACCCGTCGAGGCCGCGCTGACGGCCCTGGAGAAGCAAAACCGACCCGTTGCGGATTTCATCGTCACCGGCATCATGAAGATCCGCGACAGATTCAAGGCGATCATCGAAAAGCGCGACGGTTCTCAAAGCAGCTACGTCCAGGTCGGAGACGATGTAGACGATTATACGGTCACGGCCATCGACACCACGGGCGTGTCCCTTGAAAGAAACGGTCTCATTCTGCATGTCCGGCTCGACGCGAAGGAGGGGCCGGCGCCGGCCTCGGCATCTGCGCCTCCCGAAGCGACCCCGGCGACCGGCAAGGCCGCAGACGCCGCGCGCGCGCCTCAAGCGGCGCCGACGCCCCTGATACAAAAAATTCGCATGGGTCAAGGAGGATCCCGATGAAAAAAATTTTGTACTGCCTCTTGGGGGTCCTGATGTTCGGCGGGCCGGCCAACCTCCCCGCCCAGGACCTCCCGCAGAGCCCCCTCACCGCGGCCCTCGCGGCCGGTGCTGTTACGCAGACAAAAACACCCGATACCGCAGTACCGGGAGAAGGCGAAGAAAGCGACCTCGTGTCGATAAACTTTCGGGATGCCGACATCACCCAGGTGATCAAAGTCCTGGGAGATCTGACGGGGACCGTGATCCTGCCGCCGGACGAACTCAAGGGCAAAATAACGGTCGTCAGCCTCGATAAGGTGCGTCCCGAGACCGTGATCAGCGTCCTGGAGAGCGCCCTCATGATGCGAGGGTATACGGTCGTCCAGACCGACGAGTCGCTTAAGATCGTCGCCCTGCCGGAGACCAAGCAGACGAACGTCTCGGTCCACGTGGGCACGACGCCCGACTCCATCCAGGACCAGGACGTCGTCATCACCCAGGTGATGCCGCTCAAGTACTCCTCGGCCATCAAGATCAAAAACGACCTCCAAACCCTCATAGGCCGCCACGGCAATATCCTGGCCAATGAACGCACCAACACCCTCGTCGTCACGGACACGGCGGCCAACATCCGGCGTCTGGCCACCATTATCAAAAGCATGGAACGCCGCCTGCCGCCGACCCTGCAGGTCCGCACCTTTGTCCTGAATTATGCCAATGCGACCAGAATCGCCGAGATCCTCACCAACCTCTCCAAGAAAGAGGAGACGGGCCAGACCCCGCTCGCCGACGACGTCGGCGCCGAGACCGCCTCCCTCGAGCTCTACGGCGAGATCCAGGCGAACGTCGAGACCGAGACCAACGCCGTGATCGTGGCGACCGCACCCGTGAACTTCCCGGCCATCGAAAAACTCATCAAAAAACTCGACGTCTTCCCGCTGCAGGCGATGATAGAGGCCATCATCGTGGACGTGACGCTCGACGACACGCTCACGATGGGCGCCGAGGTCGGTTCCTCCGATGCGCCGACGTCGACAACTGAGGGCCTGCGCATCCATGGCCAGACCGACAAATACGCCATCGCCCACTCCTTCCTGGGGCTGGTCAACGACGCCTCCGCCAAAGGTTTTACCTACCGCCTCCTCAACGAAAAAGAGACGTTCAGCATCCTGGGGTTCGTCCTCAACTCCCGGGAAAAGAGCAAGGTCCTCTCCACCCCGAAGGTCATGGCCTCCAACAACCAGGAGTCGCAGATCACGGTCGGCCAGGAAATCCCCATCATCGAATCCTCCGTCACGGACGTCGTCAACAACATCACCACCGTCAACTTCAAATACGAAAACATCGGCCTGCAACTCAAGGTCACCCCGCGCATCAGCCGGGACAACTACGTCAACATGAAGATCCACGCGGAGTTCAAGGACCTAAGCCCCAAGACGCTCTTTGACGCGAGCATCATCAACAAGCGCGAAGCGGACGCCACGGTCATCGTCCCCGACGGCTACACGGTCGTCCTGGGCGGCCTCATGCGCGACAACGACGCGGTGGTCGAAGACAAGGTGCCGCTCTTGGGCGACATCCCCTTTCTGGGGTACTTCTTTAAAAAGTCACGCGACACCACGGTCAAGTCGGAGCTTCTGATCTTTCTTACCCCCCGCGTCATCCGCAACAAGTTCGACCTGGAGCGGGTCACGGCCGCCAGCCGCCAACGCGTGGACATCCTCAGTCAGGCCAAGACAAAAAAGCAACTCCAGGAAGCCATCCAGACCTACGCCCAGGACATCCAGGAAAACGCCCCGTCATCCGTGACGATGGAGAAGGCAGCGCCAGACACCTCTTCGGCGCCGGCCTTGACGACATACCGGCGGCGCCACACGCGGCGACGACGATGAAAAAAGCGTTGACGCGAAGTACGATTCGTCTTAGGATGGAACCATGAAAAAAGGCAAATCCCCGAACAAAAAGCCTTATCAGAAACCGCGGATCACCTCGCGCGAGATCTACGAGGTGAACGCCTTGGGCTGCGCCAAGTGCCCCTCCGCTTCGACCATATCCTATAGCATCTCGTGCGTCCGCGGCACCAAAAAGTTCTCGTAGTTCACGCCCCACGCACCGGTTCCTGCCTGCCGGATTTTCAGCCGAAAAGACCCTCGCCCCGATGGAGCCCCACCCGGGCTAAAATCCAGGGTTGCCTGTTTCCTGTCCCTTCGGGGTGGAATCCCGACGGCCTCCGTCCGCGGTGGGCGCGTCTGGGCGGTTGGCGCGTCGGGATAAAAAAACCGGGTTTCTCCAAGGCGTTCGGTTTTGGAGAAACCCGGTCCTAATAACCGCTTTGAGTTCCCCGCGCATGCGCGGGGGTGTTTGCAACTGCTCGTTGCGTGCGGGGGCAACCGAGGATCGCAGGCTGCGTCCCGCGATCACTGACTGCGCCAGGCGCGCACCTTCCCGTCGAGGAATCCGCCGTAAAGCGTCCCGTCCGCGACGGAGGGCGACGCCAGCGCCCCGCCCTCATAGGACGCGCTCCACACGAGACGACCCGTCGTCGCCTCAAAAGCGCACAGCCGTCCGGCGGCCGTCACCACGTACACCGTATCCTCGGTCAACACCGGCGAAGAGGCAAAGCCCAAGCGCGTGCCCGCGTCCAGCTCGGCCTTCCACATCAAGGCGCCGCTGGCCTCATCCACGCAATACAGATACTGCTGCGCGTACCCTGAGACGACATAAACACGTCCTTGCCCCACGGCAACGCTCGAAACATACGTCGGAGACGGCGCACGATCCGGCACCTTGAACTCCCAGACAGGCGCCCCGGAGGTCAGGCGCACGGCGTAGACGGACCAGTCAAAGTTGCTGCCGGCGATAAATGCCGCCTCGGTCCCCAGGGCGGGCGAGGCAAAATAGATATCACCCTTGGTCTTGTGCGTCCAGCGGAGCACCCCCGTATCCTTATGGAAGCAATACAACTGGCCGTTGTTCGCCCCCACGTAGAGATACCGGCCTGAGACGGCCGGCGAGGAATAGACCATCTGGCCAAGCTGGGCCTCCCATATCTTGGCCCCGGTTTCGGCATCGAGGGCGTAAAACATCTTCTGGGGAAAGCCCGATCCGAAGTAGACGCGGCCGTCATGGACCAGCGGAGAAGAACAATCCGTGCCGCCTGTGTCAAACGTCCACTTCTTTTGTCCGGTGGCCGCATCCAGACAATACGCGTGACCGTCCCGCGAGGTGACGACGAGCGTTTCGGACGTCACGGCGGGCGAGGCATCCACCCATCCGCCCGTCTCATAGGACCATACCTTTTGCCCCGTGGCCGCGTCAAGGGCATAGACGCTCTTGTCCCGCGAGCCGAAATAGACGCGGCCGCCGGCAACGGATGGCGAGGAAACGACAGGACCCTGCGCCTGAAACTCCCATACCACCTTTAAGGGAGGCTGGAGGAGTTCGGAGCTCGTCCCCGTACGCCGTTCGTCCCCGCGAAAGGTCTGCCACTCCGCGGCCAGGACGACCCCCGACAAGGCACTCGTTATCGCAAAAGCTAATAGGAGACGCTTCATCCGATACCCCCTCTATGCGGCCTTACAGGCCCTTCGCTGTCGCCTTCATCGCCCTTCTCAAAGCGCGCCGGTCTCTCCGCGACGTGGATCAGTTCGCCGTCTTGAAGGAGTAGACGCGGCCCGAGTCCGAACCGACCAGAACGAAAATATTGTCGTCATCGATGTATTGCAGGGAGACGCCGCTCTTGATCGGCGCGCCCGTATCATACGGCCAGCCGTCGACGATCTCGCCCGTCGTCGTATCGACCGCGTAGAACTTGCCGTCGTCCGCGCCGAAGTAGACAATCCCGTTGGCCACGAGCGGCCAGGAATCGATGCCGGAACCGATGTCCACCGGGAAGTGTGCCTTCGCCTGCCCGTCCGCGAGATTATACGCATAAAGCTTGCCGTCCGCCGAACCGAAGTACACCGCGAGCGTCTCGGTGTCCACCCACGGCGCCGAGTTGATGGCGCCGCCCACCACCTTCGGGTTGACGGCCCAGCCTGTTTCCGACTCGCTCGTGCCCATGTCCTGCGCATTGAGATTGACCGCGTAGAAACGGCCGTTCGCCGTCCCGAAAAAGATGAGGCGCCGGGAGTCCTGGTCCGTGGGATCCTGGAGCGCGATGAACGGCGCCGACTTGATGGCCCCGGCGCTGCCGAACCCCG
>CAZCSY010000034.1:0-15065 GCA_964501505.1 uncultured Planctomycetia bacterium | reverse complement strand
ACAGCGCCCCCATCCCGTAGGCGAAGCTGAACAGGAGAAAGACCCCGTAGAAGAGATTCTGCTTGGTCGCCACGTAGACCAGGATCGTGCCGAGGACCGGCGCGGTGCAGGGCCCCACGATCAACCCCGACGTGACGCCCAACAGGAAGACCGAGAGTCTTGATTTATGTTTTTTCATCCGGTTGAGAAAGAAGTCCGGGACGTGCAGCTCAAAGAGGCCCAGCATCGAGAGCCCGAAGACGATACAGATGTTACCGATGATAAAGAAGGAGATGGGGCTTGAGCTGATCTGGCCGAAGAGCTTGCCGGTGAGGCTGGCAAAGACCCCCAGGATCGAATAGGTGATTGCCATCCCGAGGACGAAGATGAGGCTATTGAAGAACGCGTGGAGCCGGTCCTTCTGGGCACCGGCCCCTATGTAGCCGACGGTGATGGGCAGGAGCGGATAGACGCACGGCGAGAAGCTCACGAACACGCCCGCGCCGAACGCGATCAAAAATTCAAAGGGATGGTTTCCGGAGATCATCGTCGTCTATCCTTTCCGGCACGAGGCGCCGAGCCAGTCGAGGTAGGGCTTGTTGCCGCCGATGATCGGCAGGGCCACGACCTCGCAAACGCTGTAACTGTGGGCTTTTTTTATGGTCCGGGTCAGGACCGGCAGGAGGCCGCGCCGGGTCTTCGCGACCAACAGGTCTTCCCTGGCGGAATCGAGCTTACCCTCCCACCAGAAGAAGGAATCGATGCCCTTGACGATATTCACGCAGGCTGCGAGCCGTTGCCTCAGGATCAGACGGGCCAGCTTTCGGGCCTCGCCCCCTTTCGGGGCCGTCACCAACACCACGCAATAGCGCATACCGTTTACCTCGATTGAGACAGGTGGCGAAAGACCCCCAGGACCGCCTTGGCGCCTTCGCCCGCCGCCACGATGATCTGTTTCTCCGGTACGTCCGTCACGTCGCCCGCCGCGAAGACGCCGGGGACGCTGGCGCGGTTCAGGTTGTCGATGACGATCTCCCCGGCCTCGTTCTTCTTGACGAAATCGATGATGTCGCTGTTCGGGACCGAGCCGACCTCCACGAACACGCCCGCGACGGCGAGATCCCGGACGCCGCCCTTGTGCTCGAGTCTGATGCCTTCCACGAACTGACGTCCGTAGATCTCTTTGGTGACGACCCCGCTCAAGACCTCCACCTTGCCGGAGGCCAGCACCTTTTCACGCATGACGGCGTCGCCGCCGAGCTGCGGGTTGATGTCGAGGAGATAGATCCTGGCCGCTATCTTCATCATCTGCAGGACCGCATCGAGCGCCGAGTTGCCGCCGCCGATCACGGCGACGTCCTTGTCCGCGAAGAGGGGCCCGTCGCAGGTGGCGCAGTAGGTGAGGCCCTTGTTGCGGAAGGCATCTTCTCCCCGGGCGTTCAGCAACCGCGGCCGGCGACCCGAGGCCACAATGACCGTGCGGCAGGCAAAGGCCTCCTTGCGCGTCCGGACCTCAAATGTCTTTTCGGAGACCTGCACGATGTGCGCCACGGGCGTATCGGTCTCAAGACGCACGTCGAACTGTCTGAGGTGCTCTTCGAATTTCGCGACGAGCTCGATCCCCGTGATGAACTGATAGCCCGTGTAGTTCTCGACGTCGCCGCTCAGGGCGGTCTGCCCGCCGATGTCCTGCGTGACGACCATGAAATCCATGCGCTTACGCGCGGCGTAGACCGCGGCGGTGATGCCCGCCGGCCCGGCGCCGACGATCACGCAATCGAAGACGCTCATAGGCCGAGTTTCGCGTTGAGGCGCTCTTTGTCAAAACCGACGATCACGTCATTATCGACGACGATCACCGGCACGCCCATCTGTCCGGAGGCGCGTATCATCTCCTCTAAACCCGCGTGGTCACTCGAGACGTCGACGGCCTCGAAGGCGACGCCCTTCTCTTTCAGATAGTCTTTCGCCTTGAGGCAGTACGGGCACGTCGGTGTGGAAAAGACCTTCACCTGAGCCATGTAACCCCCTCTTCCTTTATTCAAAGCCTTGTGCAGCCACCTCTGATAATCCGGCGCCTCGATCGGATCGAAGAGCTCCTTGTCCTGCAGGAACTTCATTTCCTCATCGTGTCAGCCGCCCGGTGGCTCCTTATGGATCATCTTCCGGATCTGAAATCGGATCTCTTCAGCGTCAGGAAAGTTATCCTGGCGCGCCACGAGGGCGCCGGACTGAAAGTACAGGAGCGTCGGGATGACGCGGACCTTGAAGGTCTGCCACTTCTTGTTCTCGTTGACGTTGAGGCTCAAAAAGAGCATCTCGGAGCCGACCTCTCTGGAGACCTCCCGAAGGCGTTCAGCCATGGTCTTGCAGATGATACACTCCGGGCTCGTGCACACCAGAAGCACCGGCACCGGCGCAAGCAGGACGATCGCGTCGAACTGCGTGTCATTGATCTCGATAATCTTCACCATGGTCTCTCGACTCCCAAGGCTTGGCGTGGCCTCTTCCGCGACACCGGCCCCGTCCCCCCTCTTGGCGGGACGCGCTAACCGGAATATCTTAACATTTTTTGCAGCCAGCGGCAAGGTGCCATACCTGGCCTACCTGCCTGGGTTGTCTGCCGGGGCCGCCGTGCCTGGGCTGCCAGGCCTGGGCTGCCGCTGCCGTTCCGGGGCTACCATGCCTGGGCTACCGTGCCAGGGCCTGCCACTCCGGGGCCACTAGGCCCTTGGGCTGCCGTTCCTAGGCCTTAGGCGGCCGTCTTCAGGATCTCCAGCGTCGACAAGCTGCGACCGGCCCCTTCTGCCTCGCGGCGCCGGGAGTAAAAGAGATGGCCGGAACAACATGTACATAACTTACTGTCAAATATACGGTTATAGTGTACACCCAACGTCGCCAGCTGGCGCGCGGCCTCGGCGGCGAGATCCATGTAGACCCTGCCGTGGCGCCGGCCCGCCGTCGCGGGGAAGACGCCCAGGAAATCTTCTCCTACCTCATAACAGCACGGCCGGATGGCCGGGCCCAGGACTGCTACCAGGCCGCCTGGCCGGACGCCGTACCCCAAGACTATCTTCCTGACGGTTTTGACGACGATCCTCTTCTTGAGGCCGCGCCAGCCCGCGTGGATGAGGCCGGCCACCCGCCCGCCGGACGCTACCAGAAACACCGGCAGGCAATCCGCTGTCAAGACCGACAGGATCGTACCGGGCGTGTCCGTAATCAGGGCATCCGTATCTTTTAACGCCGTCCGGCGGCTGGGAGCGCCGCGCCCCCTCTCCCTGCGGCCCACCGCCGCGATTCGGTCTGCGTGGACCTGTGACGGACATACCAGGCGTCTGGCGTCGATCCCGAGGCGCCGCATCGCGGCCAAACGCCCCCGCGCCTCAAAACCCAGGTCATGTTCCCGCGTCGTCCACGACGCCGAGAATCCCATCCCCCTGAGAAGCGGCACGTTGAAAAACCCCGCCTCACGGCGGATCGTCAATCCGGACAGGGACATGATTAGCGTTCTATGGAGATGACCTTGTGCGCAGAGCGGTGCCCCCGGAGGAGCGTCACGTTTTTTAACGGGACACCGAAATGATCACTCAATGTTTTCAGGCACGCCGCGTTCGCCTCACCGCGCTCGGGCGCGGCTGTCACATAGACCCTGAACCGACCCGTCTCTTCTTTGACGCGGCAGCGCGCAGCCTTCGGGATGACCTTGACGTCAATCCGCATCGCTCTGATCTTCCAGGCCCTGCGCCCCGACCTGCGTCTCACGCGACGCCCCGACCTGTGCCTCACGCGACGCCACGGCCGGCGCCTCGGTCTGCGTCCCGGCCGGCGCCTCAGCCTGCGCCTGGGCCTCGCGCATATCGTCGATCTTGCGCAGCGACCTCTCCAGCACATTGCGCCGCGTCGTCGTCAGATTATCATATTCCTTTTTCACGGCGTCGATCCTCTTGCCGAGGTCGTCGAACGACGCCACGAACTTATCCCAGTTCTTATTGAAGGCCCCCAGGCACTCCAGGATGCTCTGCGTGCGCTGCCCGATGACGAAGATATCGATGGACTGGCGGATCGTCACCAGGACCGCGTAGAGCGTCAACGGCGAACAACAGATCACGCGGTTTTTGAGCGCCTCCTCGAAGATCGCGGGGTCCTGCTCCTGGATGAAGGCGAAGGCCTGCTCGCTGGGGATAAACAAAAGCGCGTAGTTCACCGTGCCGTGGCCGGGGTCGATGTAGTTCTTGGAGGTGACCTCTTTGATACGCAGGCGCGTGTCCACCAGGAACTGTTTCCTGTGGGCGTCGCGCTCCACATCGATCCGGGTCTCGAGGAATCTCTTGTAATTATTGAGAGGGAATTTGACGTCCATGTTGATCTTGAGGTCCCGCGGCAGGAGAAAAGTGTAATCGGGCCGACCCTCCCCTTGTGTCTCCTGCTTCGTGTAGTTCACGTTCTCGACAAAACCCACCAGCCGCAGGATGTCCTCGGTTATCTTCTCGCCCAGGTGCCCCCGCTGTTTGGTGTCGGACAGGACGCTGTTGAGCCGGTCCGCGGCCTGCTGGAGCTTGGCGGTCTGCTCGGCGGCGCTCTTCAACGACTCGCTCAGCTCGCCGAATTTGTTTTCGCGGTCCTTTTCGAACGCGCGCACCATCTCCTGGACGCCGCCCAGCTCCCGACGCATCTCCTCGAGCGTCTGGTCGATGAGCTGTTTCTTGCTCTCGACGGCCTGGTCGTTGCGTTCGATCGCGGCCCTGAACTTCTCACCGGCGAGCTTCAGAAACTCATCGGTGTTCTTGGACAATGCCTCCAGAGACAACTGGGCAAAGGCGCCCTTGAACGCCTCTTCGATCTTCGCCTGGGCCCCTTGGGCGGCGCGCCGCCGCATCCACGAAACGACCGCCGTCAACCCAGCGCCCAACACGATACCGCCGATCAATAAAAGCCATCCCGCGCTCATGCCCTCGTCACCTCGATCTTATCGCCTAACTTGACATGGCGCAGCCGCTGCGGGTCGCCGATGATCTTGCCGATGACCGTCACCATGCTCGCCGGCCGACACTCCCCCTCGCGGCTCGCCGGCGTCGGCCCAAAGAAAAGACACAGGCACGGCCCTTGCGGCGCGTAGGCCACGGCCCCGGGCTCCACGACCGGCGCCGTAAACGGCTCCTCCGGCCCCGTGCACGCCGCGAGGTAAAAGTACACCTCGTCGCCGTAGAGCTCTACCTCGCCCTCGACCGGCAGCCGCTCCCAGAGAAACTTCGCCGTCCTGGAGCCGTTCAGCTCCGCCTCAATAACGACCTCTCCTGCCTTGAACCGCATCCACATAGCACATTAATTATATACCAACGCGAGACTAAAAGGCCAGACCTTTCGGTCTTGCACCCTCAAGGCGATGGGCCCTGCGCCCGGCAGCCGCCGCGCCAAGGTCGAAGGGAACCAAGGCCTCGCTCTCAGAGGCGGGTGATGACGTATTTCTTCTCCATCGTGCAGGGGTGATAAGACTCCTTGGCCTTGCGCAGGCCGGCGACACCCAGGTCCTGCTCGCGGTTCACATAGGTATAGGGGGCCGCGGCAGCCGCGCAAAATGCCTGGTTGATCGCCTGATAGATCCCGATCAGGGCGCCGTTGGCCTTCTCCACGTGGACGACAAACGTCTCGGGGCTGAGCGCCTCGCCCAGCGTCACCGCCTCGACCCTGCCCCCCACCTCGAAGATGCCGCCGACGACGCCCAGGAACTCAAAATTCTGCAATATCTCTTCCAGCGCCTCTTTTTCCGTCAAGAGCCCTTCGACGGGCTGGCAGTCCCTGGCCAGACACCACTCCTCCTCGAAATACAGGCAATCCTTCACGCCGTCGGCCGTCAGGGGCCTGTACTGAAAGACAACGGACTCCTTGAATCTCTTGATAAAGTTTCTCTTGCCGTCGTAACCCTTCCCTTTGAGCCCGATCAGATCCTCGGTCCGATAGAGATAATCGAAGTTGTCCCGGTCTTCCCTCACAGACCAACCCTCTTTGTGAGAAAAGAGCCGGGCCGTTGCCTCGGGGATGCGACAGAACTCGAGGCGCGACACCGGGGCGGCGTCGCAACACCTCCTCATCGTGTCAAATTTCTGCTGGGCGGGCCCCAGGGGATCAAAGACCCGCCAGGAGTCGTCTTTCTGACAGACCAAGAGGACGCACCCCTCCAGCCGGCTGACGGCAAAACGATATGCCTTGCGCCAGGCGAAGAGGTTCGTAAAGGTATACTCCGACAGGCGGGGCGGGAAACGGCGGAAGAGATCGTCAAAGAGAGGTTTGTCCTTGCGTTCGAGCGGCCGCGTCTGTGGAAAGACAGGCAGGATATTCACTTGATGAGCCTGCGTTTCATCAGCATCAAGCTCCCATAGACGCTTACCAGGCAGATCAGGGACAGGACAAGGATATCCTTCGCCAGGCCGGCAAGGGACATCCCCAGCGCCAGGGTGCGCAGCGCCGAGACCAGATACGTCAAGGGCAGACACCAGGCGAGTGTCCGGGCCCACGCCGGCAACTGGTCGAGCGGGAAGAAGATGCCGCTGAAGAGAAACATCGGCGTGATAAAGAGAAAGACGGGCAGATTGAACATCTCGATGTTCTTGACGACGGCGGTGAAACACATGCCCATCGCGGCGAAGGCGAAGCCGCCGATGAGGATCACGAGGAGCATCGCCAGCGCCCCGGGAAACTTCAGGAGGCCGAAACAGGAGACAACGCCGAACATGATGCCGCCCGCGAGGAGCGCCTTCGTCGCCCCCCAGACCACCTCGCCGAAGACGACCTCCTCGATCATCAGCGGTGTCGACAGGATCGCGTCAAAGGTCTTCTGAAAGTACATGCGCACGAACGAGGAATAGGTCGTCTCGAAGAATCCGTGGTTCATCACGGCGGTCGCCACCAGCCCCGGCGCGATAAAACGCAGGTACGTCACGGCGCCGCCCCCGTAGAAAACCTCTTTCACGAGGCCGCCGAGGCCCATGCCGAACGCGAACAAATACAGGAGCGGCTCAAGGAGCGGCGGTATAAAGTTGAGCTTCCACGTCGCGCAGTAAACATCGAAATTGCGCTGCCACACCCGCCAAAACCGCCTGCTGATATTTTTTAGCATGGTATCCGTCTGGAACTAAGTAGCCGCACTCTGGGAGTCCCCGGGAACAGGGCTAAGGTAGCCTCAGGCTAAGGCAGCCTCAGGCTAAGGTCGTCCGGCTATTTAAGTCTCCCCTAGTCGCGTAGCTCGCGGCCGGTGGCCTTGAGAAAGACGTCCTCGAGGTTCGCCGTGCGCAGGGCGCAGGCGTCGGCCTCACCGCAGGCCGTCAGCTCCCGGAACTCGCGGCCGCCGTCCTTGACGAAAACATAGTAGTGGGTCGCGGAGCGCTCAAAGCCCACGTTGCGGGACCTCAGGTATTCGCCAACCGAAGGGTCCGTCGAGGCGATCTCGATGACGTTCGCGCCGATATGGTCGTGGATCAGCTGACGCGGCGGCCCCTCGAGGAGGACGCGGCCGTGGTCCATGATGACCAGGCGATCGCACAGATGCTGGGCCTCATCCATATAATGCGTCGTCAGGAGGACCGTCGTGCCGCGCTCCTTCAACTGGATGATCGTCTCCCATATCTGGTGGCGCGCCTGGGGGTCGAGCCCGGTCGTCGGCTCATCCAGGATAAGGACCTTCGGCTCGTTCAAGAGCGCCCGCGCGATCAAAAGGCGCCTCTTCATCCCGCCGGAGAGCTCCTCGATCGCGGCGTTGCGCCGGGCGGTCATCCCGATGAACCGCAGCAATTCTTCGGCGCGCCGGCGCGCTGAGGCGCCGTCGATATCGAAGTACCGCGCAAAGACCCGCAGGTTATCGAAAACCGTGAGGTCCGGATCGAGATTGTTCTCCTGCGGGCATACGCCCAACTGCGCCTTGACGAGCCGCGGATGCCGGGTGACGTCGTGACCGAGGATGCAGAGTTCACCGGCTGTCGGCACCATAAAACAGTGCGCCATGCGCACGGTCGTGGTCTTGCCGGCGCCGTTGGGCCCCAGGAAGCCGAAGCACTCCTGCCGCCGCACCTCAAAGTCGATGCCGTCCACCGCGACGAGGTCGCGGAACCGCTTGCGCAGTCCCCTGGCCCGAATGACAATATCGTTCGAACTGTTCATAGGATAAAAGTGGAACACAGGAGCCAGGCTCTTTGTTCCACTTTCGCGGAACAAAGAGCCTGGCTGGTTGTTTCACTTTGGAGGGACGTATTGGCTTTCGACGAAGGAAATGGCCTTCTTGATGTCGTCCCAGGACGGGAGGGCGTCGGGACTCTCGCCCGCGCAGCGGAAGTAGACCGTGCCGGAGCGGTCGGCGACGAAAAGGGCGCAGGCCGGCTCGTCGGTTGCCGCCTCGACAAAGCGGTCGAAGACCTCGCGCTGCTCGTCGGCCAGGAGGATACTGGTCAGACGGTGGGCGCGCTGGAGCCGCTCGACCTGCTCTGCCGGACACGGACAGACCACCACGACCTCGGCCCCGCGCTCCCTCATATCTGACGCCGCCTCTTCCAGTCCCAATAGAAACGACGTGCTGGGCCGCGAGAGCATGAAGAGCGCCAGGCTCTTCTTCCTCCTCAAATCGACGCTGTCAAAAACCTCTCCGCCGCGGCCGCGGAGCATGAAAGACGGCAGGATCCCCTGCTGATCGATGCGCGCCCGAGCCATAAGGCC
Source organism: uncultured Planctomycetia bacterium (assembly GCA_964501505.1). Lineage (GTDB taxonomy): Bacteria > Omnitrophota > Gorgyraeia > Velamenicoccales > Velamenicoccaceae > CAZCSY01. The sequence goes on along the minus strand of CAZCSY010000034.1, from coordinate 6,383 downwards.
CCCTCCCCCTTCCTAAACCAAAAGCCGAACCCCACCGGCCACTGCCGCGTACGTCCGGTCGCAGAGCTCTTTCCTCACGTCTGCAGATCCCGCCGGCACATCCGTCCAGATCGGCTCATGGATCTCAAGCGACACGTCCACCGAGCGGCATCGCAAAAGAGCGACGAAGTGATCCCAGAACGTCATGTCCCCGTACCAACAGATCCGATCCCGGTTGGCGCGCGAAAAAGGCGCGCCGTCCACGCTGTGATAGACGATGCTCACCGGAACCACCGTCGCGCCAGCCTGGATCGGCGCGTCAAAAACGGCGCTCTTGAACACCAGCAGGACCTCGCCGTTCGTGGTGGTGCCTTCGGGGAAAAACAGGACGTGCGTCCCCTGCGCCAGCGTGACGACCATCTCCTGAATGGAATCCAACAGGTGATTGCGCCGGCTGCGGTCGATGAAGATCGTCCCCGAGAGCCGGGTCATCCAGCCGATCACCGGCCAGGACTTCAGATCGCTCTTGCTGACAAAGATCAACGGAAAGACCGCCGCCATGACGAGTCCGTCGATATAGCTCAAATGGTTCGGCGCCAGAAGCGCACCGCGCAATTTCCTCGCCGCTCCAAGCGCGCCCGCCACGCGGATCCGGATACCGAGGAGCCCGACCAGGCATCGCGTAAAGACATGAATGAGGCGCGCGGCCCAGCGCCGCTTCGTCCTTTTGGGAAGAAAGAAAAAAAGAAGGGCCAGGAGGACTTCCGTAAAGAAATAGACCCAAAAACAAAAAAAGCAGGCCAGACCTTTAAAGAAAGCCCTCACGCCGCAACCTCTTTAATGCCCAAACGCTGCATATAACTCCATGACATCTCGGCAACGTCCAAGAGAACAAAAAAATCGACGGTCCCGAATTCCTTATCCCAGGCCGGCGGCCCGCAGACACGCACGCCTATCTTCATATAAGAACGAATCAGGACCGGCAGCCTCAGCAACACTTCCTTCTCATCGCGCCGCCTCAGGATACCCGGCGTCAGATCCGGCACCTCGCGTCCTTTAAGAGGCGTGACGCGGCAGGCGGGCGGGGCCCCGTATCTACGGGACAACAGGTCATAAAAACGGCTCACCTCTTTGGGCTCGGCCGTGTACACGCTCGAACAGCCAAAGAGATACGTCACGCGGTGTTGCCGGCCATACGCCAGGATCCCGGCCCACAAACGGTTCAGGACGGCCTGCCGCCGGTAATCCTTGTGCACGCAGGAACGTCCCAACTCCAGGATCTCGCCGGGCAGCCGCCGGATGGACGCAATATCAAACTCCCCCTCCGCGTAAAAGCGGTCTTTCGGCCCCAGGCGGGAACGCCGCAAAAGGCGATACGTCCCGATCGTCGCACCCGTGCGCCGGTCGATGATAATAATATGATCACAGAGCTCATCAAAGGGATCGACGTCGATCCGCTCGTCGCGGAGAGCGGACAGACGACACCCCATCTCCTCCACGAAAACCTGATACCTCAAGCGCTGAGCAGAGCGCACTTCGTTGGCGCTCTTTGCCAACTTAATGTTGAATTGTTCCATAACAGGGGGAGAACCTCGGCCACCAGCGGGGTGTCTGGTCCCGATACGTCAGGTAGGGGGCGCCAAAGCGCCGCGCGAGAGAGCGTTCCTCAACGAGCACAAAGAAATGCATCGTCAAAAAGACCAGGGCCGCGTAGATGAAGATGCCGTATGACCCTAAGACGAGGGCGTTACCGAATAAAAAAAGGACGGTCCCCAGCACCATGGGGTTGCGCACGTACCGGTAGGGCCCCACGATGACCAGCCGCTGAGGGTGAGAAAAGGGCAGCGGTGTGCCCTCTCCGACACGGATAAAGAGCATCACGCACCAGACGGCCAACGCATACCCCAGCGCCCCGAAGACACCCCCTCCCCAGCGCCACGCCCCCGGAGAGAACTTTCCGATGAGGGGATCGCAAAAGCGGAAGATGAGGTACGGCCCGCCCATCCACAGACACATGATGAACGAGCCACCGACGGTAAAGGTCAGCAGCGTCCGGTTGCGTTCTTTGGCATCCCTCAGATTGATCATGGCCTCACGGCTCCTTGACCCCGGCCCGGAGGCCCTGTCACAACCAAGTTGCGATAGGGCATTGGACAGGACGCGGCGGCAGGGTTCACGGCTTTTTGACGGTGGCGCGGATGATCTTTTGCGTCTCCCTGGGCCTATCCTGGGCGCCGACCGGCACCTCGACGATCTTCTTGACGACGTCATACCCCTCCACGACCTCGCCGAAAATCGTATGGTGCATGTTGAGCCACGGCGTGGGCACCACGGTAATGAAAAACTGACTGCCGTTGGTGCCGGGGCCGGCATTGGCCATGGCGAGGATCCCGGGCTTATCGAACGTCACGTCCGGCCGGACCTCGTCCTCGAAACTCTTCCCCCAGATCGACGCACCGCCTGCGCCCGTGCCCGTCGGGTCGCCGCCCTGGATCATGAAATTTTTGATCACGCGATGAAACGTGATGCCGTCGTAATAGCCCTTCTGCACCAGCCCCAGGAAGTTCTCGCACGCCTTGGGCGCCACGTCCGGGAACAACTTCACGGTGATCGTGCCCTGATTCGTCTCCAAAACCACCATCGGCTCATCCTCTCCGGCGCGCGCGACGCCCTGCCCCATCGTTGTTATGAATAACCCGGCCAGCAGAAAAATACCCCATGTCTTCATGTGTCCTCCTTGGACGCGAGAATCTTGTCGATCTCCGAAAGCTGAACCGGCTTGTGCACGAACGCGTCCCCGCCCATGCCGCGGAGCATCTCGTCATTCACCGAAGGAAATCCTGAGACGATGACGATCTTCGCCCTGGGGTTGTTGCGCCGGGCCGACTCGAGCAGCTCCAGCCCCGTCAACTCCGGCATGCTGCAATCGAGGAAGAAGAAGTCAAACCGCTCCTCCTCGATCAGCTGACGGGCCTGCGCGCCGTCAAAGGCTACGGCCACGGCATACCCCCGTCGCTCCATATAGCGGCGCAGCGACTCGCAAATTTCCACATCATCATCCGCGATAAGGATTTTTGTCCTGTCCCCCTTCGGACTCATGGCAATTATTTTACTCCACCAGGGTCAGAATGCAAGCAGTTTACCCCGGCCGGCACGCCTTTTGCTCAACGGAAAATGACCCGGCGGCCGGAATGTGCTATAATTAAGGTATGGCGAACAAAGCGAGGCTGGAACAACACCAGAAGGCCGTCTTTTCCCAGAGCCTGCGCCAAACGATCAAGGCGCTGGAGCTGCCGGTCCTCGAGCTCAGGAGGCTTGTTGAGGCCGAGATTCAGGAGAACCCCGTCCTGGAAGAGGTCATCCCCCCGTCCACCGCCGAGACCCTCCCTGAACGCCTCAAGGCCGCCTCGGCGTCCGAGGACGAAAACGATTACGCCGGCTTGAGCCGGGAGGTCCTCCCCCGGGAGATCGCCAACTACGAACGGCCCGTGCCGGGGCCGAGAGAGACGCTGAACGAGAACCTCCTGCGCCAGCTGCGCATCAGCGCGCGGGACCAAAAACAGGTCGCCCTGGGCATGCATATCATCATGCACATCAACGAGAACGGCTACCTGATGGAAGAAATCCAGACACCCGAACCGAACTTGACGTTCACCGATGAGGAGTTCGAGGAAACCCTGCGGCTCATCCAGACCTTCGACCCACCCGGCGTGGGCGCGCGCAACCTCAAGGAGTGCCTGCTCATTCAGCTCCGGCGCCGCCAGGAAAAAGATCCGATCCTGCAGAATCTCATCGAAAATTACCTCGATGAGCTCGCCGAACACCACTTTGACAACATCTGCCGCAAGCTCAAGTGCAGCCGCGAGGGACTTGCCGAAAAGATCCACAAGATCCACAGCCTCGAACCCAAGCCCGGCCGGGCCTTCGCCACGGACGAAGCGGTATATGTGATCCCGGACGTCTTCATCGAGGAAAAAGACGGTGAGCTCGTCGTCATCACGGACGACGACAAGGTGCCGAGCGTACGCGTCAGCGCGTCCTACCGCGGCATGCTGCGTTCGCGCACGGTGGATGACAAGACCAAGGATTTCATCCGCGAAAAAATAAGGAACGCCACGCGCCTCATCCACGCGGTTCAGACGCGGCGCGATACCATCCGCCGCGTCGTGGAGTTGATCGTCGATATCCAGAAAGAGGCGCTCCTGGAAGGCATGGAACGGCTCAAGCCTCTCACCCTGAAAGAAATTGCGGCCCGGACCGAGCTGCACGAATCCACCATCTCGCGCATCATCATGAACAAATACGTCCAGACGCCGATCGGCATCTTCCCCCTGCGCGAGTTCTTTTCCACGGGGATCAAGAATACGCAAGGCGAGGACGTCTCTGCCGAGCGGCTCAGGTGCCGCATCCGCGAGGTGATCGAGGAAGAAAACAAGACCCACCCCCTCTCGGACCAGGCGATCGCCGGGATCCTGGCCGAATCCGAAAAGGTGAACATTGCCCGCCGCACCGTGGCCAAGTACCGCGAGGGCCTGCGCATCCCCTCCGCCCCCAAGCGACGCGAAGACCTCCTCAGCTGACACCCCCTGTCCCGAACAGATCCGAAACAGATCGGCCTCAGGTCTCTAACGCCATCGGGAAACAGTTCCCCATCTGATTGCAAGAGTGTATCAAAAACGGCGGGCGGCCAGGCAGAAACCACGCCTCGAATTCCGTTTACCGTTGGAGAGATTGGAGGGCGACGGCGGCCAGGCCCGCGGCGCGGGTGACGAGCGCCAGGCTCGAGCCGTCGAACTGGACCGGCATCTGGCGGTCGCTGGCGACGTTGAGGACGCCGAGCGCCGTGTCACCGGCCCTGATGGGCACGACGAGGGAGGAAAAGATCTGGGGCTGGGTGAGGCGGTCCGCGATGACGGGGTCGGAGCGGTCTTCGCTGATGAGGAACGAACGCTTCTGCTCGAAGGCAAGACCGGCCACGCCGGCACCCGGCCGCAGCCGGGTCCCAACGACAACCTCCTCCGGTATCCCATGCGCCGCGCGGATACTCAGGACCTCATTATCCTGATCCCACAGCATCAGGGAGCAGCGATTGCCATTGGTGATGTCCATCACCAAATCTAAAAAGAGCCTCAGGAATTCGTCCACGGCGTCGCGGCCATCGCCCGCCTCACCGCGAAAGACGCGATGGCTCACACCGCTACGCAGCTTATTCTGGATCGCCCACTTGCCGAAGGAAAGGTTCAGGATGCGACCGGTCAGGTGCTCGACCATATCGATGAAAGAACGAATGCCTTTATAGGAAAAAACGCGCAACTCAAGGAGAAGACCCCACAATTGGTCCAGGCTCATATCGAGGCGCTCGGCCACCTCAACATAGGTCGATCTCTCCCGGCGTTTCATGAAGATGATGGGGCCGATGATCATGTAGCCCAGGATCTGCGACTCGCTGCGGGAACGGCTCACCTTCAGGGGGACGAGGTAATGCCGCAGGCCAGGAAGACAGTCAAAGCTCAGTTCCTCATCGACGATCCCCTCCCCGCCCAGGAACATCGGCAGGCACGACCGGCACAGGGCAGCGCCCCAGGGACTATCCTTGGGGGCCTGGGCGCACAGGCTCGGCGCGTGGCTCATCTTCGTCAGGAAGTTGCCTTGCGGGTCCACGGTGCGGATCGAGACGTTCGCCACCTCCCCAAAACTGTCCTGCATCTCCTGCAATTCGCGCAGACCGATCAGGTCCGTCAAGACCGGCTTGCCGTTCGGCAGACCCCTTGGCGTCGTCATGACGGTTTCCTTTTGTTCACATCGATACCGAACTGGCTCATCTTCTTATACAGGGTCGTGCGGTTGATACCCAGGGCCCTGGCCGCCTCTTTCTTGTTCCACCCGGCCCGGTCGAGCGCGTCAAGGATGAGCTTTCTCTCCGGATCCCGCAGCGCATCCTTGAGCGAGCCGCCGTTGGTGCCGGCCGCCACCGCGGCCGACGCCAGCTTTTGTGCCGAGTTCAAAATATTCTCGGGCAGGTCGCCGATCAAGATCATCGTCCCGCGCGTCAAGACGCACGCCCGCTCGATGGTATTCTCCAATTCCCGGATATTCCCCGGCCAGGAGTAACTAAGCAACCTCTGCAGGGCCTCATCGCTGATGCCGTTGATGGTCTTCTTCAGGCCCCCGGCATGCTTCTCGATAAAGTGCTCGACCAAAAGCGAGATGTCTTCCTTGCGGTCGCGCAGGGGCGGGATCTCGATGGAGATGATGTTGAGGCGGTAATAAAGATCGTTGCGGAACCGCCCGTCGCGGATCAACTCTTCCAGGGCCTGGTTGGTCGCCGCGACGATGCGCACGTTGGCCTTGCGCGTCTTGGTCTCGCCGACGCGCTCGAACTCCCCCTCCTGCAGGACGCGCAG
>CAZCSY010000033.1:0-15378 GCA_964501505.1 uncultured Planctomycetia bacterium | reverse complement strand
ACCAGATGCTCATCGATAGAGTCATAGCTGTTGTGAAGGTAGGGGTTCTTCAAGCAACCCTCCTCCCCCGAGACCACGATCTTCTCATGAACGCGGCGGTCGTTGAAATGCCCCTTGTCTTTGCGGAAGAGCCGCAGGTGGGTCTTGTGCCAATTGCCATACCGGATCCACTTGCCCAGATAAAAGGTCTTGCACCAGAGGCAGAAGCCGGCATAGGGCGTGTCCTGCGAAAGGACCGCCCGGATCTCCGCGGCCAGTTCGGGGGTGAGCTGTTCATCCGCATCAAGCGACAGGATCCAGGGTCCGCGCGCCTGATCCACGCCGAACTGCTTCTGCCGGTCAAAACCGTCCAGCCGCCGCGTGAAGACCTTGTCGGTATAGCGCCGGGCGACCTCGACGGTCCGGTCCGTGCTTTCGTCATCGACGACGATGATCTCATCGGCTCCCTTGACGCTTTCCAGACAGGCCGCCAGCCACGGCTCTTCGTTTTTCGTGATGACGACGACGGATAATCCCTTCATGTCTTCTCCCGGGTTCTCGCCTGGACGACCAGGATGTCTCCAAAAAAAAGCTCCGGCGTCTCAAGCGCCTCATGAAAGGCCTTGTTGAAGCGCTTATTGATAAAACGCGACAGCGCCAGGAGCGCCCTGCCGCCGAAAGGCTGCATCAGGCGGTTCGTCGCCACCGCGCCCACCTCAAAGCCGTTGCGCGCGAGGATCATCTGAAGCTGCGTAAAAGAAAACGGATGGATGTGGCCGGCGAGCGACCGGTCGTCGATGTCCACCTTGGCGTTAAAATAACGGAAACTCCCGAAAAGAAAAAATTTCAGGCGCGACATCAAATTTTGGATATTCGGCGTCGTCACGATGAGCGTGCCGCCGCCCTTGAGGAGACGGCGGAACTCCCTGATGAGGGCGTGTGGATTCTCCAGGTGTTCGACCCCCTCGACACAGACGACGGCATCGAAGAAGGCGTCGGGGAAGGGCAGCGGGGCGTTGAGGTCCGCCTGCTGGCAGTGGATACCCCGCCCTCCCAGGTTCGCAGGCACGATATCCAGCGCCCAGACGTCAAACCCTTTTGCCTTGAGCGCCAGGGAAAGCCGGCCCTGTCCTGAAGGCGCGTCGAGAATATTGCCGTTGCACGTGTCGCGCAAGAGCTCGAGCACCTTCTCGTGCACGCCCGCAGCCGCATTCGGCTCGAGGTTCTGCGCCGGCACCGAATGTGTCATCTGTCGTCCTTTCTCTTGCGAAGATCGAGCACCAGGGTCTCTGACCAGAGCGCCGAACACCAAAAAAGATCCAGGACCGCATCCAACAGGACGCTCAGGGCAAAGATGACCCGGTGATGATCCAGGGGAATCCCGCCCCAGATGATCCCTCCTGTCCCACGGATCGCGCGCACCTCAAAACCGTGCCGGACCGAAAGGCTGCGCCAATCACGGGCCCCCTTGACCGAGAGATGCTTGTAGCGCGTGTTTTCGTCGCGCGGATCCGTAACTTTCAGGATCTGCTTGTCCTGTTCGTCGGTTTTGGTCCGACTGTCGAGGTGGAAGACCCTGCGCAGGGTCCCGAACGTCACCGCGTTCAAAAACCGAAAGAATCGGACCGGCAGGCGCGTGCCGCCGTTGGGGGTGGTCAGGACCGCTGCCCCGCCCGGTTTGAGGACGCGGCGCATCTCCTCTAACAGGTTCCCGGGCTCCGCGAGATGCTCGATGATCTCCAGGGCCGTCACCGCGTCAAAAGAGGCGTCGGAAAAAGGCAGGCGCTGGCCGTCCGCCACCTCAAAACGGCAATGGGGGATGCCGAAAAAGACCGTCTGCCGCCGGGCAAGCTCGATGTCGAAAGGAGAAATGTCCACGCCTGTCGCCTCGAGAGGATAACGCTGACCGACGGTATTGAGCAGATGCAGGACGAGGCTGCCGTTGCCACACCCGATGTCGAGGACCTCGAACCGCTCGACGCCCCGGCGTCTTTCCCGCAGGGCTCTTTCCACGGCCTGCTCGGTCCTGTAGCGCCGCATCCAGAACATGTAACGGTTGGAGAAAGACGAATATCCGGAAGTTCCGGCCTCTACCAACCGCAAGAAATAAGGGTCGTTATCGTTACGGTTCATCCTGCCCCTCCGGCGCACCTGCCCTTTTCCTGAAATCCTCAACGGCGCGGACAAGGAGACGGATGCGCTGCGTATAGGTATGTTCCCGCCAGGCCCTCTCGTGCGCCCGCCGGGCCATAGCGATGCGCTCCTCTTCATGATCCAGATAATACCGGATACGGTCTTTGAGTCCGTCGATGTCTCGATAGACGGCCATTTCCTTTCCCAAAACATACAGACGCTCCAGTTGAGGCGTAGCACAGGTCAGGAGAAAGCCGCCACACCCCGGCACCTCAAAGACCCGCGGGGTCACATTATACCGCTCCTCCCGGACGCCAAACAAGACGTGGATGTCGAGGTTCACCTTTGAGGCGTTGTAGATCTTCACCGCATCTTCCCCGCGCACCCCCTTCTCGCGGTAAAACGCCTCCAGGGCCGGGTCGCGTTCCTGCCAGGCCCCCCAGATGCCCAGACGAAAACCGGCCATCTGTCTGAGGACCCGGACCCGCTCCGGCGTGAGCGTCCCGACAAATGCCACATCCGCACCCCAGCGCCTGCGCTCGTCCTGTGACAAGGCGAGCGGCCGGTGCACATCGGGCAGACACGCCAGCGGCAGCGTCCGCGCAGAGGTAAGAGACGCGCCCGCCTCCTTCAAGGCATCCAGGTCGTCGACGAGAAAAAGCAGGTCGTAAACCGGCAAGACATGGCGCACGAGGTCGCGACGCGACGCGTAGATCAGGGAGTCGTGGAACCAGTTCGCGGTCGTCGCCCCCAGCTCCCGAGCGGCCCTCAGCGTCGCAGGAACGATATTCTCTCCGCAAAAGACAAGCAGGAGCTCCGGGGACAGCGCCCGGCAACGCTCCCAGAGCCGCTGATTGACATCGCGGTCCACGGCATCGCGCACCGCCGTCACGTCATAAGGCGACGGCGCCTTAGGCCAGGCCTTGCGCAAGGCCTTCTTGAGCGGCTGCACGAGAGGCCACCGGCTGTACCTCCTTTGACGGAAATCAAAAACCTCGACCCGGTGTCCCTCATCGATAAAGGCCTGATAGGCGTAGCGCGTGATGCGGCCCAGGACCGTCTCATCCCACGGCGCACACAAAAGAACCCTCATGGTAACCTCATCGCTGGGACTTTTCGGCCTGGCTCATTATTCCCGCCTTGGGACTTTTCAGCCTGGCTCATGAGTCCCGCCTTTTTTTGCGATGACCTCGATCTCTTCGCCCCAGGGAAGTCCCAGAAGAGACGCCGCGTTCTCGAGAACGATAAAACCGGCCCGGCCCCTTTCGCGCCGCGCGCAAGAAAGATCCGTCCGCCCGTCCCGCCGGATACGCACGCTGGCGTCAAATACCGAACCCGCTGCCTTCGAGAGAACGTGACAATCGACGCGCGCAAGGGCCAGACGAGCCAACAAAAGACGCAGGCTCCGAAGGGTGAACCCGAACAGGTGCCTCGGCGGATCCAGGTGATAGCAGGCACGACCGAACCATCTGTGTCCCAGGCTCGAGGCATTCGGCACGCGCAGCGCGAGACTCCCTCCCGGCTTGAGCAAGCGAAAGAGCGATCCCAGGAATGCCGCCGGGTCCGGGACGTGCTCGAGGACGTGGTTCACGATGATCCAATCGGCGCACGCCTCCGGAAGACCCGCCTCGTCCAATGTCTTTTCCACGATCTCGACCCCGCGCTGACGGGCGGTGGCCGCGCCCTGCGGCTGGGGCTCGATGCCCAAGACACGCCAACCCAAAAACTTCAAAATAGCAAGGACCCCGCCTTCGCCGCAGCCCACGTCGATGACCCGGCCGCCGTCTGCAGGCGGCGCCGGCGGAAAAAGACGGCCGCACCCCCACGTCGCTTTTTGCCTGAGCCAGGCGCTCTGCCCCAGGATCTTTCCTAAAAGTCGATCCACGTCCTTACAGTCAGCTAACGCGTAACCATAAAAACCGCAAAGGACCATGCGACGCACCCTGTCTCTCAGAAAGGCAAGGGGCCGCTTTGAATCGCTCCTCGGGAATCCGCTCTCCAGCTCCATCCTCTTATAAGGAAACTTCTGTGCGGGGGTCAGTTGAGGCTGAGGATCCAGCCACAAAAGACCACACCCACGGCAGCGTCTCATGGTAAAAATCCCCTCAAGACCGCCGCGCACGTCGCAGAGGTCGCGATAAAGGATGCCGCCGGATTCACTACAGATACAACAACGCGCCGTTGCCGGCACCCCGCGCGCACCGGCTTCTGCCGTCCGTGTCATGGCTGTGGATGTCCTATCTGTTTGATCACGCGCGCCGGCACCCCCAGCGCCAGGGAGTGTGCCGGGATGTCCCGGGAGACGACCGCGCCTGCGCCGATCACGGACCCGCGACCAATCCGCACCCCGTCGAGGATCACGACGTTGACGCCGATCCAGACGCTGTCTTCGATATGGACGCCCTTGCCCGACAGGTCACGGCTGAAACGGTCTGTCCCGAGCAGCGTGTAATCGTGATTGGAGGCGACGATCACCGTGTGCGCCGCGATGTGGACGTCGTCGCCGACAGTGACCCCCCCGTAACCATAGATCAGCGCATAGTCGTGCACGGCGCAGAACCGGCCGATGCGGATCCGGCCGCCGTCGCTATTCAAGAGGGCGTAAGGAAATATCGTCGTCGCATCGCCGATGTCGATACCCGCCTTCGCGCCGTTGGCGACCAGCCGCGCATGCCGCGCGAGGACCACGTGGTCCCCGAGGCGGATCCTGGCGGAAAAACGCAGACAGGCCAGGGGCGAGACATACGTGTCCTTTCCAAAGTGACCCAGCCCCCTCAGACAACACGACCCGGCTTTCGCGGCTAATTTGAAAACGTTTCGCTGGACCGGCAGCTCCAGATTCATCATCTCCCCCCTCAGCGTTTCAACAGCGAACGAAAGGCATTGGCAAAGACCTCCCGCTCATACGCGTCCACGAGCCCCAGACGAAGGATCAGAAAAATATAGATCCCGGCAAAGACGGCCAGACGCAAGAAGAGGTCTGCGAACAAGACAAGACGGGCCCCGCCCGCAGGCCTGAACGACGGAAAAAACATCAGCGCAAGGGACACGAACAGGCTCGCGGCCACCGGCCCCAGGACGCTCTTCGTCATGAAGCTCCTTATCGAAAACTTCAAAAAACGATGAAACCTCACCAGGAACCAGCCACTGCCGGCCAGCGCCGCGATCGAGGTCCCCCAAAGGGCTCCCACGAAACCGAGCCTTTTGATCAGACAGACGCTCAGAACGATATTCAAGACCGTCAAGACGGTCGATCCGACCAGCTCAAACCCGAGCACGCCCATGCCCCGGGCCATGTAACGGCCGACGGAACTCGTAAGGTAGGCGCCATAGGCAACCGTCAGGAACTGAACCGCGAGGACCGACTCGGGACGCGCCAGGAACCCCATCCAGGTCCGGATGATCAGGCCGGCATGAAGCACCGCAAAACAACACACGGGCGCCATGAGCATCAGCAGATACTTCGTCCCCCTGACATACAGGTCCTGCAGACGGCGCTGGTCCCGCATCACCTGGAGCTCCGAGGCGGCCGGCAGGACGGACGGCAGAAACAGCGCGGGAAAAAGATTCGTGATGTTGGCGACCTTGGCGCCGATTTCATACAGCCCGCTGAGAGAGACGCCCGCCAGCGCCCCCAGAAGGACCTTGTCCACCCCTTTGTTGACAAGTTCCGAAAAAGCGATCACCTGCATCTTGATGCCGTAAAAAAAGGCTCTCCTGAAGAGTTCCGTATCGAAAAACCGTCCCCCCGGCGGGGCCTCCGGCAGCAGGCGCGCGACGCATAGGACACGCAGGCAGGCGGCCAGCGCCACCATCAGGAAACCGGCCAACACCACGCCCACGATGCCGTGCCCCGTCTCGAGGAAATACACCGTGAAACCGATGTTGGACGTCACCGCCGCGATGAGGATGCCGTTCTCGATGTCCATGCGCTGCAGGCCGAAGAGAACGGCCTTGAAGATCCCGAAGACGCCCTTGAGGAACATGACGGCGAGAAGCCCTGCGAGCACGGCCTTCGCCGTCGAAACCGAAGCCGATTCGATGCGGAAGAGTCCCAGAAAGGACCCGCGCAACGACCAGGTCAAAACGCCCACCGCCCCGTAAAAGAAAAGGTAATAGATAAAACTCAGCCGCACGAGGCTGTTGAGCTTCCCGAAATCCTTGCGGGCATGGTGTTCCGAGACGAACTTGACGAGGGAGATGTTGATGCCCGTGATGTCCAGGGTCGTGACATAACCGAGCGCGGCTTCGAGCACGACGAAGACGCCGTATCCCTGGATCCCCACCTTGGCGATGATGTAAGGAGTCAAAAAGAGACTGACGAGGACCCACCAGACGTAGCCAAAAGAGCTGAAGACCGTGTTGTGGATCACCTTCTCGGAGATCTTCATCGCTCACGTCCCTTCCACTTCCTGCGGCTGGGCCGACGCCGGCCCGCCCACCAGCTCCGTCAACGCGACGACCATCGCAAAGATAAACCAGAACGGCTCCATGACACGGATGATGATGAACGTTGCGGCGGAAAAGGCATGGACCAAGAGGCCCACGAACCCCGCCAGAAAACCGGTCACGACGCTGATGGCCAGGGGATGGTGCGCCGTCGCCAGCATCGCCTGCCAGGCCATGCGGAATATCCGCCTCAACAGGAAGAAAAAGGCCCACAGGCCCAACAACCCCACTTCAATCATGACCCGCGAGTACTGATTGTCCACGACCGTCCCGCCGGGGATCCCGTGCCCCAGGAGGGGCTTTTTCAGGACCTTCCGCCAGCCCACCCTCCATGACTCGATGCGGGCGGCCCCAGACCTGTCGATGGTCACCTCCCGGCCGGCCACCTGGTACGTCTGGCCGTGGGCAAAGGTCGATGTCAGCCGCTTGCGCACCGCACGGGGCGTGACGAAGGGCGCGAGGACGATTAGGATCACTATGGCAAAAATAAGGGCCGGCCGGCCCCTTTGGACATAACAGGCTAGCGCCCCGCATGCAAAGATGAATCCAAGCCAGCCGCCGCGCGAGAGCGTAAACAGAAGCGCCAGACCTCCGACCCCCAAAACCCCCATCAAGCACACCTTATAGCGGGGCAGGCCGTTATGCAGCAACAGGCTGATGACCAAAGAAAGCATCAGGATCAGGTAGCCGGACAACGTGTTGGCCTCGCCCCCCTCTCCTTCAAAGGGTGCCGTCGCCCGCCACCCCATCACGAAATACGAGTAAAGGGCATAACAGGAGACGAGAAGACACGTGAGGATCATCAGCAAGACAAAAAACCGCACCTGCCGCAGTTCATTGATATTGTTGACGACGAGGAAGTAGACGAGGAAATACTCAAAATACTTAAGAAAATAAAACAGGGAACGCAGGAAGCTGCCTTTGCCGCCGATCAGCATTATCCCCGTTGACACGACGCAGACAAAGGCGAACAGAAGGATCGGGCCGTTCAACGGCGTGCGTTTCAAGAGACCCAACTCCTTGAAGACCGCGAGCTTGGCCAGCCACCCCAGGAAGATAACGACCAGCAAGATATCGTCGAGACGGACGGTGACGACCCGGTCAGAGAGCTCACCCAGGCCGATCTCGGGCGACAGGAGCATCGAAAAGATAAGGATGGTGAGGGCGAAGTTCGTCTTCAAAAACGCCAGGACGAACACGACGAGGGCCAGAAAGAGATAGAAGAAGTGTTGCGGCGCGAAGGTGCCGAGGTGCCCGACGTTCAGGCCGAAGAACGCGAAGACGACGATGATGAGGACGAGCAGGACCGTCGAGGCCTGGGCCCGTGTCCGCCGACCCACCGGAGGCAATAAGGAAAAGCAATCCATACTCGAGAGACCTTCCGGAAACCCAAAGGGAGTCACGACGCGTGACTCCCTGTTATCCACCCCTGTCCCCGGCATCCATCGCGAATATTAAGGAGCGCCGCTCGCCATCACGAGCCCTCTTTACGTATTCTGCTCTTCGCCCTTGTCCTGCTTGTAGCGGTACTTGTACTTGTAATAGTAAGGATACGTCAGCATCGTGTATTCGATCTGAGAACGGATGTTGTTCAGGATGACGCCCGTGATCTGCCCGCCGGTGGACTCGATCTGGACCTTGGCCCGCATCAAGGCCTGGCGTGCGGTCTTGCCGATCTCATAGACGACCAGGACGTTATCGACAAGGGGCGCGATGATGCTGGCGTCCGCGATCGGCAGGACGGGCGGGGAGTCGACGAGGATCAGGTCGAAGTCCCTCTTGACCTCCGTGATCAGCTCCGTGAAGCGCTTCGACGTCAGGACCGCCGCCGGGTTCGACGGGATATCGCCGCTCGTGATGACGAAGACGTTCTCGATGCCGGGGAACTTCAGGATCTCATCGAGCCCCAGCTCGCCCAGCGCCATGTCCGAGACGCTCTTGACGATGGCGTTATAATCCACCATCCCTTCGAGGTACTCCCGCAGACCGATCTCGCGCTTCAGGCCGAAGGCGCGCGCGATGGCCGGCCGGCGCAGGTCCGCCGATATCAGGAGCGTGCGCAGGCCGCTCTGCGCGCAGATAAGCCCCAGATTGATCAGGGTCGTCGTCTTGCCTTCGGCCGGTCCCGAACTGGTGACCAAAAAGGCCTTTTTATATTCGGGGTTGATCTTGAGATTCGCCTGGATGTTGCGAAAGGCCTCCGCGGCCACGGAGTTAGGCTTGTGGTGGACGAAGAGCCGCACGTAGAGGTCGAGCTCTCTTTTCTGCTGGGAGCGTACAGACAGAGGATGCAGGAGGTCCTTGATGTTCTGGATGAAGCCCCGCGGCTCGTCATCGGCGATCTCCGCCTTGATCGACGGAACGACGCCCAGGACGGGCAGCTTGAGAATGTTTTCGACGTCCTCTATGGTCCCCATGGACGGGTCGATCGTCTCGAAGAAAAACGCGAGCACCACGCCCACGACCAACCCCAGGATCGCGCCGATCAACAGCACCATCACCTTGTTGGGCTCCACCGGCGCCCGCGGCATGACCGCCGGATCAACGATCGAGATATCACTCACCTTCTGGGCCTCGGTGATGCGCGCCTCTTCCAGCTTCTCCTTCAGGATCCCGTAAAGTTTCTTGTTCGCCTCGACCTCGCGCACGATCCGGCCGTACGCCAGCTCATCCACGGAAAAATTGCCGAGCTGAGACTCGAGGTCGGCGATCTGTTGGCGTATCTGGATGATCTTAGGGTGCTTCTCGGTGTACTTCTGCAGGAGGGCCGTCATCTCAAACTGCAGTTCCATGATCTTCTTTTGCATCGGCTCGGCGAGACGGATATCGTTCGCCCGGTTGCCGAACTCCCGCAAACGGTCCTCGGCCTCGGCGAGACGCCCTTCCAGTTCCTTGAGTTGGTTGGAGATGAATTCGCGCGCGGTCCGGGCCTGCTTGCTCTTCTCCAGGAGATTCTCCTGGACGTAGATCTCGGCGGTCGCGTTCGCGATGTCCCGCACTTCCGTCGGATCCGTGCCACGCACGCTGATGCGGATGATATTCGTGCTCTCTATCTTCTTGGCCTCAACCTGCCCCTGAAGCCCGGCGACGATATGGTTGGCCTCTTCCGGAGGCGTCGTGTCCGTAACCTTGCCCAGCCGCCGGGCTACCCCCTCCATCACCGGAAAACCCCGGATGATCTTGGTTTCGCTCTCCATGATGTCTCCGGGGCTGTAAACAATCCACTCGGTCAGGAGACCCGCGATGCTCTTGCGCTCTTCGATCTTGACCGTTGTCGAAGCCTCGTAGATATACGGCTGTTTGGAGACGTTCAGGAAGGTAGTGATGAAGATGACGGCGAAGGCACCCGTGATGAGGAGCTTGCGTTTAAGGAATATCCTCAGGTAATCCCGCAGGTTCAGCTCATATTGCATAGGCGCTCTCAGCGGCACGTTGCGTATTTGACTTAACTCTTTGATACATTAAAACATAAAAGCATTTTGGGTTCAACAAAAATATGCGCTTTTGGACGCCTTTTGTTTACCCCGTATCCAGAATACCTCCCCTGTAAAGGGAAAGATGAATGGGCCTTCGGGCGGGATTCCACCCGTGAGGCTCCACGGCGGGGCCGGCGGCAAGGGGCCATCCAACGATTGAAATACCGCACCGGGTGTGTTACCATGACAGCCGTCATGGCCGATGAACGGTTCGTTATCGTCAACGGCGTCACCAAGAGGTTTGTACCCCTGCGGTCGCTGCACGAGGTCCTGGGCCGGCCCTTTGACAGACCCGCACCCCTCATGGCGCTGGATGACGTCTCCTTCGGCGCTGAACGCGGCTGCCTCATCGGGCTCTTCGGGCCGAACGGCGCCGGAAAGACAACGCTCCTCAAGATCCTGGCGACGCTCCTGGCCCCCGAACAGGGTGAGGTCCGCATCGCGGGCCGGTCACCGGAGGATGACCCGGTCTTCATCAAAAGGAACGTCGGCCTCGTCACGTGCCAGGAGCGAAGTTTTTTCTGGCGCCTGACGGGCCGCGAGAACCTGGCCTTCTTCGCCGCGCTCCACGGTCTGGACGGCCCGGTCGCCCGAAGACGAATGAAGCTCTTGTTCGACGATTTCCGGGTCGATGACCCGGACAAGCGCTTCGACGCCTACTCGTCGGGCACCAGACAAAAGTTCTCGTTCATCCGCGGCCTCCTCCACGACCCGCCGCTCCTCTTGCTCGATGAACCCTTCAGCAATCTGGACGCACCGACGCGCCGGTTCCTGAAAAATCTCCTCAAAAGTCAATTCGTCGCACGGCAGAAAAAGACGGTCCTCCTGGCCACCCATGAGATCGCCGAACACGCGCCCCTGTGCGACCGCTTCCTTTGTCTCAAGGCAGGACGCCTGTGTCTTGACGCCACGGCCGAGGGCCTGCGGCGCGCCCACGACCTGGATCCCGCGGCGGGGACACAAGACTTCCTGATCAACATCCTGGAGGCGCCGCCAACGACGACACCATGAAAAAACTCCTGGCCTTCCTTAAAAAAGATTTTCTGCAGGAATCAAGTTACCGATGGCCGCTCATCTTCAGCATCTTCGGCGTCCTGACGACGACGCTCATCTACTACTTTATCGACAGGCTCTTCGGCTACCGCGTCGCGGGCCCCCTGGAAGACCTCGGCGTCTCCTACTTCAGCTACGTCCTGGTGGGCCTTGCCTTTTTCAGTTACGTCGGTTTCGGGCTGGGCTCGTTTTCGGATCAGATCCAGCGCGAACAGATGCAGGGAACGCTCGAGGCGCTGCTCCTCACCCCGACGAGCCTGACGGTAATCCTCCTGTCCATGGGCCTGTGGAACTTTCTCATCGCCACGCTCGACCTCCTCATCTATGCCGGCCTTGGCGTTTTCCTCTTTTCCATCGACTTCAGCCGCGCGAACCTCTCTTCCCTCCTCGTCATCTGGACCTTAAGCGTATCTTCCTTCAGCGCCCTGGGGATCCTCTCCGCGAGCTTCACACTCATCTATAAACGCGGGAACCCCGTCAGCTGGGTCCTGAGCCAGGCCGAAGGCCTGCTCGGCGGGGTCTACTTTCCCGTCGCGGTCCTGCCCGCCTGGTTGCAATTCCTGGCGCACTTCTTGCCGATCACCTACGCCATCCGCGCCCTCCAGAAAGCCGTCTACCAGGGGACCTCTGTGGCCGGCCTCAAGACCGAACTCCTGCCCCTCCTCGGCTTCTGCATCGTTCTCCTGCCCGCCAGTTTCGCCGTCTTCCATCAGGCCGTCCAAAAGACCCGCCGCACCGGTACCCTCGCGCAGTACTAATTCCGAGCGTTCTCGATTTCTCCTCCCGGAACACCTTCTCTTCCGTCAGACGAAGTTTTTCGCTCATCGGCACGGTTTAGGGCGCGCTGCTCGGCGACATAGCGCTTCGCCTGGCCGCCTGCGGGTTCCACCCTCCGGCGGCACTTCCCCGAATGACTTTTGTCACATTAAGGTGGATGCGCTCGCGCTCTAAATCCTTGCCGACGTTTGGGCGAAAAACTTCTGATTGTCTGACGCAGGAGAAGGTGCTCCGGGGGACCCTAAACAAAAAAGGGGCCGATTACGGATGAAGGGAAACGAACAGAAATTGCGATGGCGGGAAAACAGGTATCACCACTTGCGCATGACCTCGGCGGCGAGGGCGCCGCGGGAGACCGGGTCGATGATCTGCGCCAGGACACGGCTGAGGTCTGCGATGAAGGTCTTGGGAACAAAAATGATATCCTCGGATTGCAGGGCCACGTTCTGTCCCAGATCCCTGCCGCGCAGAAGCGGCCTCTTGAGATTAAGGCGCTGGACTTGGGGATTCCCGAACCCGCCGCGGATAAGGACGATGCTGTTGACGACGGCGTCGTTCGTGAAGCCGCCGGCCAGCGCCACCGCCTCGAGCACGGTCTTTGAACCGCTCACCGCGTACACGCCCGGGTGACCCACCTCGCCCAGAATGATCACCTTGCTGCCGCCGAGCTTTTGGATCGAGATAGAGACCTCGGGGAAGCGGATGTACTCCTTCAGGCTCTCGGTCAACATCTCATCAAGCGCGACGATGGTCTGCCCCCGGGCCGGCAGGTCCCCGACGAGCGGAAACGAGATACGGCCGTCCGGCCGCACCACGACCTCCTGCTCCAAGTCGTCGTTCTCCCAGACCGAGATGTGGAGCACGTCGCCGTCGCCAATGATATACTCGAGGCCCCCGCCGCCGCCCCGTGGTACCGGCTGGATCTCGAGCACCGACACGTCCTTGCCGGAGACGATAGCCTGGCGGCGCGCCATCATGTCGCGCGAACGCTCAAAGTACTGCTCCGCCGTCTGCAACTGCCCCTGGGAAAAATAATACTCGCCGAGGTGGTAGTTGTAGCGCGCGCTGCTCTCCAGCGCCGCCGGATCGCTCTCTAACACATAATCCTCGCATCTCCCCGGCGCTGCAAAAGCCGCCATCGCCACCACGCCCATCAAAACCGCCAACCCGCTCTTAAATTTTTTTAATTCTTCGCATCTCATTTTTAACGTCTCACTTATGCTCCATGAGCACTTCCACCTGTCGCTTGAGCTTTTCGACGCGGGAGCGCACCTTTGAGGGATCCTCGGGTTTCTCCTGTTGCGTGTCCGCGCCGGGCACCTGACCATAGAGGTTAAAGTCCATGTCGTCCGGCCCCACCCCGTCGGTGTTCATGCTCATCAACTGGGTCAGCTTCTGCAGGGTCCGCTCCTGACGGCTGCGCGCCTCGGCGAGCTCCTTCTGCAACGCGAGCGCCGCCATCTTCTGCGCCTCGAGGTCTTCCGTCAGGGACGCGATGTTCTTGGCGCTCGCGCGCAGCTCCGCGTCCCTCTTTTCAATCATCGCGGCATAATCCCCCAACTGTTTCGTCAACGTGTTCACGAGGATCTCGAGCTCCGCCATGCGCTTCTCCCGCGGCCCGAAACTCTTCTCCCACGCCTTCTTCTCCTTGGTGAGCGTGGCTATCTCTGCGGCGAGCCCCCGGATCTCGTCTTCCTTCTTGACGAGCTGCTCGGTCATGAGCCGCAGGTTCCTGTCTTTGAAAGGATCCTCCTGTTGCCCGCCGCGGGATCGCACCTGCGCCTCGGCGAGTTTTTTCTGAAGCGACGCATTCTCTTTCTCCAAATCGCGGATCTTTCGGTCGAGTTCACGGCGCACCTGCGCCACGTCCTGTGTGCCCTTGGCGAGCATCTCCTTGCCCGAGCGCAGGGCCGCGATCTCTGCCTTCAGGCGGTCCATCTCGGTCCGGTTCTGGGACAGCTCGCGCTCTTTCGCTGCGAGCGCCGCCTCCCGGTCATAAAGCTTATCGCGCAGGTCCGTCAGGTTCTGCCGTTGCTCCTCAAGCGCCTGCTCCTGACCGGCGAGCTCGGCGCTCGAAGCCGATATCTGCGCCTGCAGGTTCTTTCGCTCCGACTCCACGCCCGCCACGGCGCCGGAGGCCTTCTGTTGCTCGGCGGCTGTCTGCGCCGTCTCCATCTCCCGTCGCAAGTCGGTCAGGGCGACGTCCTTCTGGCTCAGGAGACGGTTCTTTTCCACCAATTCCATCTTCAAGTTCGCGATATTGCCGCTGAGGACCTCCAGACGCTCCTGATACTTGCGCGCACCCTGCGAATACTCTTCGCCCTGCGCCTCATAAGCCATGAGCGCACGCTGGACCTCTTCTAACCGCTTCTGCAAGACCAGGTACTCTTCCTCTTTTTTCTTGAGGTTCTCCGAAAGCTGAACCATCTTGACCTTGTAGGGATTCTCGATGCCGCCCAGCAACGCGCGCGCCTGTCTGAGCTCCTCGAGACTCTTCGTGAGTTCCCCCGTCGTGTTCTTCAGCCGACTGTCCAGGATGAAATTTGTATTTTCCAACTCCGCCCGCTCACGAATCATCAGCTGCAGCTTCTGATTAGCCTCCTTAAAGGCGTCCTGCATCTGAACCATATCCGCGCGGTAATTCTTGGTGTTGGCGATCTCAAGCTCGGCCTCCTTATCCTTGAGCGTCTGCTCGAGGCGGCTCTTGGCCTGTTCCCACCTTACCTGCTCCTCCTTCAAGGACGCGACGGTACCGGAGAGCTCCGTGTTCAGGCTACGTTCACGCGCTATCAGATAGACGAATCCGGCGCAGACAGCGGCCGCCGTCAACAAGACCATCACCACGCCTTTGGAACTGCCCAATCGTTTAAGCGCCATCGGCATCCTCCCGGGGGGCGGTCTCCTCCAGGAAACACTTCACGATATGCAGGGTCGGATACTTCATCAGATTCACGTCCTTGATATCTTCGTCATACAGGCGCTGGCCCCCTTCGTCAAAAAGGATCTGGACCACGGGCCGCAGGGGCGAATGCCGGTTCTGGACCATCACCCGGCCTACCTCTTTCGTGTTAAGCTGGATGAACGATCCGTTGGGGAAGAACCCCAGACGCTGGATGAGCGCCTTGATAAAGGCCGGGTCGTACTTCTGCTTGGCCGCAAAGATGCGCTTGTAGACGTCCGTGATGGAGTAGCGGGAACGGAACGGCCGCGGGTGGATCATGGATTCGAAGCTGTCGGCAAGGGCGATGATCTTGGCGTACTCGTGGATCGAGCGTCGGCCTGTTGGATAGCCGCTGCCATCCATACGCTCGTGGATCTCGTACTGGGCGCTCAGCACCGCCTCGCTCAACTCCGGATTGATCTCCTGGAGCATCTTGTGTCCGACCTCCACGTGTTCCTTGACCTTCTCAAACTCCCGAGGCGTCAAGGGCCGGGGAAGGTTCGCCATGTCTTTATAAGCAGCCATGCCAATGTCATGCAGAAAAGCCGCCAGGCCCAACTCTATCAGCTT
>CAZCSY010000032.1:0-15463 GCA_964501505.1 uncultured Planctomycetia bacterium | reverse complement strand
CGGGAACTTGTGGAACTCGTTCTCCGGCAGGGTCGAGGCGCCGTGCTGGACGGACCCGGCCATCTTGTACTCTTTCTTGCAGGCCTCGGAAATGCTCTTCAAAACGTCGAAGTCCAGCTTGACCTTCGCGATCGAGCCGTCGGCCAGAACCTTGCCGCCGTGGCTCGTCCCGGTCTGTACGCTGATCTTGCTGATCCCCTCCACCCCCTTGGGGAGCTTGACCTGATACTGCTTCATGAAGGCGCGCAGGTCCTCAGGCGTCGAATTCTGACTGCCGACCTCGCCGATCTCCCCCCCGACAGAAATGACCACACCCTCCGGCTGGAGGCTGCGGATGTATGCCGTCAACTGGGCGCAGATCGCCGCGTTGACCTCCTGTTGCTCTTCCAGGCTCTCCTTGGAGAGATCCACCACCGTCGAGCTGTCAATGTCGATATTATAAAAGCCCGCCTCGATAGACTCCTTGATGAGTTTCCTCAAGCCCTCGACCTCAGCCCTGGGGTCCTTCGCATAATTCTTGGCGTTGACCTGGAAGTGATCGCCCTGGATGAAGACGGGGCCGGCGTAACCTTCGCGCACCGCCGCGGCCAGGACCACCGTCGTGTACTCGAGCGGCTTCTGATCCGTGTAGCCCATCTCGGAACGGGCGATCTCAAAGATAAAGGCGCCCGCGTTGATCTTCAAGGCGCACCGGAAGACCGCGCGCGCCAGGTCGTACGTCATGGTGCGTAGATTCATCGCGGGGACGGTGAACCCGCCGACCCGGCCTTCGCCGCGAGCCCGGTACAAATCATGTATGGAGGCCGGCACGGCGCCGGTCTCAAAGGCGGCCTCCCAGATGGCATTGACCGCCGCTTCTTTTTTGTCCACGTCCTTGCCGACGACGACGTCCATCACAAGGGCGTCCATATGACTCCTGTCCATCCTACCCCCTTTAGCTGCTTTATTATGTCAGAATCTTGATAAGGGCCAGGTCCTCTTGCGTGTCCAGGCGATACGGCTCGACGGCCTCCTCCAGGTCCACGACGTGGACCTTGTCGCACCGGACCCCCACCGCCTTACCGCTGTGTCCTTTTAAAAGAAGATCTACCGCCGCGGCGCCGAGGCGCCCGCCGAGGATCCGGTCCTCGGCCGTGGGCCGGCCGCCGCGCTGGACGTGGCCCAGAACGACGACGCGCGTCTCCAGGTCCGTATCGCCGGTAATGCGCTTGGCCAGCTCGTGGGCCGGGATCGCCCCCTCCGCGACGATAATGATCCAACTGGCCTTACCCCGGATATAGCCTTCGGTGATCTCGCTACAAAAAGAGGGCATGTCGAACTTGATCTCGGGGATCAAGACCTGCTCCGCCCCGCCGGCAAGGGCCGTCTTCAAGGCGATATACCCGCAGTTGCGGCCCATGACCTCGACAACAAAAACACGCTCCATCGAATTGACCGTATCTTTAATCTTGTCGATCGCGTCAAGCGCCGTCTCGATCGCCGTGTCGGAGCCGATGGTGCGATCCGTGCCGTTCAGGTCGTTATCGATGGTCCCGGGAACGCCGATGCAGGGGATGGCCCCTGTCCGCGAAAGGGCGACGGCGCCCCGGTACGTGCCGTCCCCGCCGATCAGCACCAGGCCCTCGATACCGTGCCGCTTTAAGATCTCGGCCCCCCGCCTCTGTCCATCCTGCGTCATGAACTCAGGACACCGGGAGGTCTTGAGGATCGTGCCGCCCTGGCCGAGGACGTTGGAGACCGAGCGGTGCGACATCTCTTTGATCTCGTCGTTCAACAATCCGCTGAAGCCGCGCATGATCCCGAAGACCTTGATCTTGCGCGCGTCCCCCGCGCGCACGACCGCGCGGATCGCCGCGTTCATGCCCGGCGCGTCGCCGCCGCTCGTCAAGACACCGATCGCCTTCATGTGCTTCTCTCCGGTTTAAGTGCCCATCTCCCAACTGGCCAGGTATTTCACCTGTTCGGGGGTGAGCTTGTCTATCTTGACGCCCATCGAGGCGAGCTTAAGCTCGGCAATACCTTTATCTATCTTCTCCGGAACCTTGTAGACGCGCCGCTCGAGCGTCTCGTGGTTCTCTTTCATGAACTCGGCGGACAGGGCCTGGTTGGCAAAGCTCATGTCCATGACCTGAGCCGGGTGGCCTTCGGCAGCGGCCAGGTTGATGAGGCGCCCGTCCCCCAAGAGGTAGAGCCGGCGGCCGTCCTTCTGCACGAACTCTTCGACAAAGTCGCGGGTCATGCGCTTCTTCCTGCTCGCCCTGTTCAGCCCCGGGATGTCGATCTCGACGTTGAAGTGGCCGGAGTTGCAGACGATCGCCTTGTCCTTCATCATCTTGAAGTGCTCCGGCCGGATGACGTTGATGTCGCCGGTCAGCGTGCAGAAGATGTCGCCGATCTTCGCGGCCCGCGCGATGGGCATCACGCGGAAACCGTCCATCACGGCCTCCAGGGCCTTGAAGGGGTCCACCTCGACGATGATGACGTTGGCGCCCAGCCCCTTGGCGCGCATGGCGGCGCCCCGGCCGCACCAGCCGTAGCCGCAGACGACAAAGTCGGTGCCGGCAATCAACTTGTTCGTGGCGCGGATAATACCGTCGATCGTGGACTGGCCCGTGCCGTAGCGGTTGTCAAAAAGGTACTTGGTCTGGGCGTCGTTGACGGCAATGATCGGGTACTCGAGCGCGCCGTCTTTCTCCATCGCGCGCAGGCGGATGACGCCGGTCGTCGTCTCTTCCGTCCCGCCGAGCGGATACGGTCCCTTTTTCTTGTGGATCGTCGAAACGAGGTCCGCGCCGTCGTCCATGGTGAGGGCCGGCCGGTTCGCCAGGGCCGCCTCGATATGGTCGTAATACGTCTTATGGTTTTCGCCCTTGATGGCGAAGACCGGGATCTGATAATCCCGGACGAGGGAGGCGCCGACGTCGTCCTGCGTGGAAAGCGGATTGGAGGCGCACAACACCGTCCGGGCGCCGCCGGCCTTCAGGGTCAACATCAGGACCGCCGTCTCACTCGTCACGTGCAGGCAACAGGCGATCTTCGTCCCGGCGAGCGGCTTCTCCCTGCGGAATCGCTGCTGGATCATGTTCAGGACCGGCATGTTGTCGCTCGCCCATTCGATACGCAACCTGCCTTTCCCGGCCAGCTTGAGATCCTTGACGTCGTATTTCAATTTGCCTCCCCTTTGTTTATTCGGGTAATCCGTGCTCAAATGCTCGCCGCCTATTTGCCGACGGCCTTCTTCAGTTCGGCGGTCTTGTCCGTCTTCTCCCAGGTAAAGCCGTCACCGGTGCGGCCGAAGTGGCCGTAACAGGCCGTGGCCTGGAACTTAGGTTTTAAGAGGTCCAGGGCCTTGATGATGGCCCGCGGCGTTAGGTCAAAGACCTTGGCGATCGCCTTCTCCAGGGTCTCATCAGAGACCCTGCCCGTCCCCGACGTATCGACGAAGAGGTTCACGGGCTCGGCCTTGCCGATGCAATAGGCCAGCTCGATGAAGCACTTCTTGGCGAGTCCTGCGGCGACGATGTTCTTGGCGACGTAGCGCGCCATGTAGGTCGCCGAACGGTCCACCTTCGTCGGGTCCTTGCCGGAGAAGGCACCGCCGCCGTGCGAGGTGACGCCGCCATAGGTGTCGACGACGATCTTGCGGCCCGTCATGCCGGTATCGGACTGCGGCCCCCCCACCAAAAACTTACCCGTCTCGTTCACGAAGTACTGCGTCTTGCCGTGGGCCAACCCCTCCAGGACGGGCCCCGCGACCACCCGGATCATCTCCCGGCGGGCCTCTTCGGTGATGTGCCTGCCCGTCTTATCCAGGATATCTTCGGTATGCTGACACGCCAGGACCACGTTATCGACACGCTTGGGCACACCCTTCTCGTAGAAGACCGTGACCTGTGACTTGCAGTCCGGCCCCAGATACTTGAGCGTGCCATCCTTGCGCACGTCCGCAAAGCGCTTGACCAGCTTATGGGCCAGCATGATCGGCAGCGGCATCAGCTCGGGGGTCTCGTCGCAGGCGTACCCGATCATGATCCCCTGGTCGCCCGCGCCGCCGGCGTCGACACCCTGCGCGATATCCGGCGACTGCTTGTTGATGGCGTTGAGGATCGCGCACGTGTGAAAATCAAAACCGTATTTCGGATGGGTGTAGCCGATGTCCTCGAGCGTCTTGCGGACCAGGCGGGGAACATCGACATACGTCGTCGTCGTGATCTCGCCGCCGACGATGATGAGGCCCATCGTGACATAGGTCTCGCACGCCACGCGGCCCTTGGGGTCATCGCGCATCACCGCATCCAACACCGCATCGGAGATCTGGTCGCAGACCTTGTCCGGATGCCCCTCCCCCACCGACTCCGACGCAAAAAAGTAATCCCGTGATGTCATGCTTGGCTCCTCCAATTAGCTAGTAAAATCAAGGGTTAAACCTTACCGTTATATAAGGCCAGGACCTGCTTATACGAATCCAGGTGACCGATATCGAACCAGTGGCCCCGACGGATCGCAAAACCGCTGACCCCCGTTCTCTTCATGAGCCACTTGATATAGTTGCCGGGCACGTCGTTGGACGTGTCGCGATCCCCGATGTAATCCTTCAAAAGCGCCAGCGATGCCTTCGGAAAATAATACAGGCACGTCGCCGCCAGCGTCGACCGGGGACGCGCCGGCTTCTCATCAAACGACGTGACGTGATCGGCCCGATCCACGCCCACGATCCCGAAACGCCGCGCCGCGTCCTTGTCACGGATATCAAAAAGCGCCAGGGAGACCCGCGGCTTGTGACGGTGGGCAAAACGCACAAAGCGCGCCACGCCGACGTCAAAGAGGTTATCCCCTCCGACGACGATAAGATCTGTGGCGATCTTCCTCTTGCCGACGGCAAAGGCCATGTCGCCGATGGCACCGAGACGGTCGCTGTTCGAGAGCGTCCCGTCGTCGAGGATCGCGATGGGGACCCGCGCGCGGCGCCGGCGGACCCAGGCCGCAAAGGCACCCGCGTACTTGTGGTTCGTCACCACGGCGATCTCATCGACGCGGCCGCACCCCGCCAGGTCCTCGACGATAAAATCAATAACGGCCTTGCCGGGCGTGACCTGCAAAAGCGGCTTGGGGATATTGCGCGTCAAAGGATACAGGCGCGTGGCGTATCCCGCTGCCAGGATCACCGCCTTGATCTTCTCTCGTCGTTCGGCCGTCACGATACCTGTCCGAAGAGGCCCGCCGGCTCGCGACCGCCGAGCGGCCCTCGCCCCTTCAGGGGCTGGCTACGGGATAGATGTCCGGGAGGATCTCCCGCAGTTTCTTTTTCAAGAAGTTGTCGACCTCAAGGCCGGTCGTGAGCCCCAGCGCCTCTTCGGCGATCTGGCGCGTCTTCTCCCGGGTGACGCTGCGGATGATATTCTTGATCTCCAGGATCGAGGCGGACGGCATGCTGAATTCGTCCAGCCCCATGCCCAAAAGGAGAAGGGCGATCTCCGGCTCGCTCGACATCTCTCCGCACATCCCGATGCTGATGCCGGCCCGGTGCCCCGCCTCGATGACATGCTTGATCAACTTCAACACGGCCGGATGCGTCGGCTCGTAGAGGTAGGCGATCTTTTCGTTCGTCCGGTCGACCGCGAGGGCGTACTGGATCAGATCATTGGTGCCGATGCTGAAAAAGGCCGACTCCCGGGCGATCACATCGCTCGTCAGGGCCGCCGAGGGCACCTCGATCATGGCGCCGACCTCGATCTCGGGGTTGAAGGGAATGCCCTTTCTCTGCAGCTCCCCCTTCGACTCCTCGACCAGGGCCTTGGCCTGGCGCAGCTCCTCGATCCCCGAGATCATCGGGAACATGATCTTGAGGTTGCCATGGGCCGAGGCCCGCAGGATGGCCCGCAGCTGCATCTTGAAGATGTCCGGCCGCGCGAGACAAAAACGGACGGCGCGCCACCCCATGAACGGCGACATCTCCTTGGGAAACTGGAAGCTCGAGACGAACTTATCGCCGCCCAGGTCCATCGTGCGGATGATCACGTGACGCTCCTTAAAAGAATCGGCCAACTGCTTATAGGCCTCGTACTGCTCGTCTTCCGACGGCAGGTCCTTGCGGTTCATGTAAAAATATTCGGTGCGGTAGAGCCCCACGCCGTCGGCCCCGTGCTGCAACACCGAGGCCACCTCTTCGGGAAACTCGATGTTCGCCGAAAGTATCACCCGGACACCGTCCCTGGTCTCGGCCGGCAGGTCTTTCAGGGTCGTCAGGACCTGGGAGATACCGCGGATCTTCTCTTCCTGGATCTGATATTTTTTCAGCGTCTCCGGGTCCGGCGACACGATGACGACACCCGAAGACCCGTCGACGATCAGGAAATCGCCGTTCTTGATCTGAACGGTGCCGCTCTCCAAGCCCACCACCGCGGGGATCTCGAGGGATTTGGCCATGATCGCCGTGTGCGACGTCTTACCGCCGATGTCGGTCACGAAGGCCGTGACCTGGTTCTTGTGCATCGAGGCGGTGTCCGAGGGGGACAGGTCGTGGGCCACGATGACGGCCTGATGGTCTAAATCGGAAAGGGTCGTGCGCCTGCGGCCCAGCAGGTTGCGCAGGATGCGCCGGCCGACGTCGTTGATGTCGCTGATGCGCTCCTTCAGGTATTCATCTTCGATGCGCGAAAAGACGCTGGCGTAGTGCTTGAGCACCTCGTTGAAGATAAAATCGACGGCCACCCGCTCTTTCTTGACGCGCGAGATGACCTCCTCGATAAGCATGCGGTCTTCCAGGACCAGGAGGTGCGCGTCAAAGACCTCTCCGTGCTCCACCCCCATCTCCTGCGCGATCTTCTTCTGCAGGGCGATGATCTCCTGGCGCGTCTGGATGAGCGCGTCTTCAAAACGGGAAATCTCCAGGGGCACCTGGCCCTCGGTGATCGGGTGGCTCTCGACGCTCAGATCCTCGTAGCCAAAGACGTACGCCGGACCGATCGCGATCCCCGGTGCTGCCGGTATGCCCTTTAAGATGATCTCATTCATTGGACATCAAAAGTGCTTCCAGTTCGTTGACGGCCGCCTCGCTGTCGATGCCTTCCACGATCAGCAGGATCTCCGAATCCTTCTCCGCCGCCAGCATCAGGATACCCATGATCGACTTACCGTTGACGATCTGATCGTCTTTCTGCACCTTTATGGTGGCGTCGAACTTGTTGGCGATCTGCACGAAGAGGGCCGCCGGACGGGCGTGCAGGCCCTGCTTGTTACGCACCACCACCTTCTTCTCGACGCGCTTCATCATTATCATCTTATCGTTCGTCATCCCGTCACGGCCCGCCGCTCGAGGTTCAGCAGGTTGCCGATGATACGGGCCAACTTCGTCGAATCGTGGCGGACGTGGTCCGCCGCGCTCACCAGGTCTTCCTCGATCACGGCATACCCGAAGTCGCGAATGCGGCCTGAGTCCGGCTCGACCGGGACGGCCTTCTCCCTGGCATACTTCTCACGCATGGGGGCCGGGATCCTGCCGGTGTTGACGATCGCCGCATCCAGGATGCGGGGATCGGTCTGCGCAACCAGCTCCTTGACGTGGTCCGAGGCCTTGAAATCCGTGGTCTCGCCCGGCTGCGTCATGATGTTACAGACGTAAATCTTCGAGACCTCGGCCGCGATCACCGCCTCGCGGATCTCCCTGATCAAAAGATTGGGGATGATGCTCGTATAAAGGCTCCCCGGGCCCAGGATGATCACCTCGGCCTCCTCGATCGCCTTGATCACCTCCGGTGCCGCCTGGGCGTTGGGCGGGCGGATATAGATCTTTTTGATGGGCGATCCGGTCTTGGGGATCTCGGCCTCGCCCTGCGTCACGCGGCCGTCGGCGTGTTCGGCCGCCAGCACCACCTTCTCGAGGGTCGAGGGCAGGACGCGGCCGCGGATAGCCAGGATCTTGCTCGACTCCTTCACCGCCTTCTCGAAGTCGCCGGTCACCTGGGTGAGTGCCGTCAAAAAGAGGTTGCCGAAACTGTGGCCGGAGAACTCCGTCTCTTTTTCAAAGCGATACTGGAAGAGGTCGCGCATCGACGTCTCGTCATCCGCCAGCGCCACCAGGCAGTTGCGGATGTCGCCCGGCGCGACCATGTCGAACTGCCGGCGCAGCCGGCCGGAGCTGCCGCCGTCGTCCGCCACCGTCACGACCGCCGTGATGTTCGACGTGTACTCTTTCAAGCCATGCAGGAGCATCGAGAGGCCCGTGCCGCCGCCGACGACAACGATGCGGGGGCCGTGCTCCAGAAAACGCTTCTGGTAAAGGATATCGATGAGCCTGCCCTGCTGGTGCGGCAGGATCTGCGTCACGACCGACATCATCATGTTCTTGAAACCGAGGATCATCAAGACGATCCCGATGAAGATGTTGGCGTAGTAGACGATCGTGATGATCTCGGAAAACTCCTTGGGCATCTGGGTCAGGCCCCTGGCGCCGATAAAGATGACCACGACGCCCAGCAACGTCAGAAACCCCCAGCGCTTGACGTGCATGCCGGGATACAGCCACTTGAAGAGGTTCCGGAGTCTATATCTTTTTATCATCCTCGGCCTCGATGATGCGCACGACGTCCTTTTTGTCTTTCGTCTGACGCAGCATGTCGCGGAAATACTTGTCCTTGATGAGGCGTGATATCCGGGCCAGGGCCTTGAGGTGCGGGCCGGCGGAGTCCTGGGGCGCCAAGAGAAGGAAAAAGATATACACGGGCTCCCCGTCCAGGGAATCAAAGTCCACGCCCTTGCGCGAGAGGCCGAAGGCCGCGATGAGGTCTTCGACGCAGTCGGTCTTGGCGTGGGGGATGCCGACGTTGTGGCCGATCGCGGTGGAGCCGAGCGCCTCGCGCGCCACCAGGAGCTCCACGACCTTACCCTTGTCTTTCTTGTCGAGCTCGCCCGCAACGATCAGTTGATCAACGAGTTCCTTGATCGCCTCGTTCTTGTCCGTACTCTTCATGTCAACGGTGACAGCGTCCTCGCAGAGAAAGTCCATGATCTTCATGGGGATGCAACCTCCTGGTTACGTTTATGTGACGAAGCGGTCATGAGAGTGTACATGAGAGTTTATTGGGGTGGCAGGGATGACACGGTCCTTTCTGAAGTATAAAAAATGGAACGAAAATAACCGAAAAAACACGGCAGCGACTGCAAGACATCAGGATAAAAATGGAGCGGGAGGCGGGATTCGAACCCGTGACTTCAACCTTGGCAAGGTTGCGCTCTACCAACTGAGCTACTCCCGCAGAAGCGTCTATAAGTTGTCAAAGGTACCGATCGCTCTCCGGCTCGCTGGATCGTCCGCGATGTCGCATCGTGGAAGATTCTCAGGCTGGCCGCACGATTGTTCTCTCCGACTCCCCGCGCGGCCAAAGGCAGAGGCTCAGGGCAATTCCCGACCTGCCCAAGCCGGGAATCATGGGCGGAAGAGGGCTCGAACCTCCACGGGTTTCCCCAATAGCTCCTAAGGCTATCGCGTCTGCCAATTCCGCCATCCGCCCCCTTCCGATGTTTCACAGAGAGAAACCACCGGAATAAACGGGGCTGTTACCCCAACAGCACGGGGGAACACTTCCCCCTACCCCCTACGTTCTCATTGCGGAACACATGTGCGCAACATATTTATTGAGCCGCCCGCGACTCGAACGCGGCACACCCGCCTTAAACATTTGTGTTAACTGCATGTCGCCATGCAGATCAGACTATCCCATCTCCCATCATCATATTCCCGCTTAAACCCTTATGACATGAAAATGAGAGTCTTGATTATAGTCGTTGAACCTTCCCCCGCCGTTTCCTCGTATGAAGCAAAGCGGCGGGGGCTTGGCTGCGGATTATCTGCATTCAAGAATTGTTACTCTAAGCAATCTCCCTTAGAGTATCTTGAAATACTCCAGACGTTCCCGCAATTTACAAGATTATTCGTTACTGGTTACCCAGTAACGCCCCCTTGACCTGAGGGCGGTGCTCTACCGGATGAGCTAGCGGCCCATATCTTTTGTCTTTCTCAAAGAACGATGAAACCCCCCGGCCAGCCCGGGGTATTCTGCAAAGGCGGAATAAAATCAGCGTTGCCTATAAGAATCTAGGGACGATTCCCTTGCGCTGCGCCTTGAAATCTTCTTTCCCCGGACGGTGTTTTTCCTTTCCTAAAACTCAGAGAGCTCTTTTTCCTTGTCCTTCAGGACGTTCTCGATCTCCTGGACGTGCCTATCGGTAATCTTCTGGATCTCGTCCTGCGTCTTGAAGCGTTCGTCCTCCGGGATCTTCTTGTCGGACTCGAGTTTCTTCACGACCTCGTTCGCATCACGGCGGATCGTCCGCAGCGATATGCGGCCCTCCTCCGCTATGTCCTTGACGACCTTCTTGAGCTCCTCGCGGCGCTCCTGGGTCAGGTGCGGCAGCTGCAGACGGATGACCTTGCCGTCGTTCATCGGCGTGATGCCCAGATTCGACTTGGCGATCGCCTTCTCGACCTCCGGGATGACGCTTGCGTCCCATGGCTGGATGACGATAAGACGCGCGTCCGGCACGGTGATCGACGCCAGCGACTTCAGGATGGTCGGCGTCCCGTAATAATCGACGTGGATGCCCTCGACGAGATGGGGGCTCGCGCGTCCGGTCCGGATCTCCGAAAAGCCGCGGCGCGTAGCCTCGATCGCCTTCTTCATCTTGGCTTCGGTGTCGCGAAGGATATCTTTTGTAGCCATAAGCACCCCGCCTGTTAACGAACGATCGTACCGATGTCCTTGCCCAAAATGATCTTCTTGATGTTGCCCGGCTTCGTCAGGTCAAAGACGACGATGGGCAGGTGGTTGTCCATGCACAGGCTCACCGCCGTCGCATCCATCACCTTGAGCCCCTTCTTGAGCACGTCCAGGTGAGTCAGTTTCGAAAATTTCCTGGCCTTTTTGTCCTTCAGCGGGTCGGCGCTGTACACGCCGTCCACCCGGGTCGCCTTGAAGATGGCGTCGGCGCCGATCTCCATGGCTCGCAAGGCCGCCGCCGTATCGGTCGTGAAATAAGGGTTCCCCGTCCCGGCGACGAAGATCACCACGCGTCCCGTCTCCAGGTGCCGCATGGCGCGGCGCCGGATATAGGGTTCCGCGACCTCGTGCATCTCGATCGCGGTCATCAGGCGCGTCGCCACCCCCTGCTTCTCCAGGGCGTCCTGAAAGGCCAGCCCGTTGATGACGGTGGCCAGCATCCCCATGTAGTCCCCGACGGCGCGCTCGATCTTAAAGTGCTTCGTGCCGCTGGAGCCGCGGAAGATGTTGCCGCCCCCGAGGACCAGCGCGACCTCGACGCCCAGCCGTCTCACCTGCGCTATCTGCGACGCCAGGGAGCTCAACACGTGCGCGTCGATGCCGTGCGCCTGGCGGCCCTGCAAGGCCTCGCCGCTGAGCTTGAGCACCACGCGCTTGTAAACCGCTCGCTCTTTCATTCGCCGACCTTAAAACGGGCGAAGCGGCGGACCACGATATTCTCGCCGAGCTTCGCGATCGCCTGGGTGACGAGGTCCTGGATCGTCATCTTTTCATCGCGGATAAAAGGCTGGCAGAGGAGGACGTTCGCCTTCAAGAAATCCTTCTTGCCCCTGTCGTCCAGATCCTTCATCGCGTCTTGCGGCACGTCCTGGGGCTTCACGTACCGGGGATCCGCGGCCGCTATCTGCAGGACCAGGTCTTTCGTCAGCCGCGTAAAATCTTCATTGCGCGCCACAAAGTCCGTCTCGCAGTTCACCTCGAGGAGCACGCCGATCGTGCTGCCCGTGTGGATATAGGCCTCGATGCGGCCCTGGGAAACGCTGCGCGAGGCCTTCTTGGCCGCGATCTCAAGTCCCCTCTTCTTCAGGAGTTCCTGGGCCTGCTTCAGGTCGCCCCGGGCATCATCCAGGGCCCGCTTGCAATCGGAGACCGAGGCCGCCGTCAAATCCCTCAGTTGTCTGATAATCTCGATCGAAACCGCCATGTCACCTTTCCCTTCACGTTAACGCGTTACTTGTTATCCCGCTTTTTATTCCGCTGGACATCGTTTCGTTCCGGCTTGTTCTCGCGCGCGTGGTGCTCGCGGGCCTCAACCTCCCGGTCCAAAGCGAGCTTCTTGACCACGCCCTCCTCGACGTCCGGATCGATCTTGACCTCTTCTTCGCCCTCCTCAGCCGCCGCCGCTGCCTGCGTCTCTTTCAAGACGGCCTTCACGTCGGCCAGGCGCTTGCGGCCGTCCAGCAGGCTGTCGGCCATCATCCCCGTGATGAGACGGATCGACTTGATCGCGTCGTCGTTGCCCGGGATAGGATAATCGATCAGGTCCGGATTGCAATTCGTGTCTATCAGGGCCACGACCGGGATGCCCAGGCGCCGCGCCTCGAGGACCGCCGTCTCCTCCTTCTTGGAATCGACGACAAAAAGAACCCCCGGCAACCGCTCCATCTCGATGACGCCGGAAAGATTTTTTGTCAGACGCTCCCTCTCCTTGTTCAGCAGGGCAATCTCCTTCTTGGTGAGACTCTCGAAGATGCCGTCCTTCTCCATCTGGACGATCTCCTTGTACCGGCGGATGCTCTTCTTGATCGTCGCAAAATTCGTCAGCAACCCCCCCAGCCAGCGGTGGTTCACGTAGAACGCGCCGCTGCGCTTGGCCTCCTCCTCGATCACCTCCTGGGCCTGGCGCTTCGTGCCCAGAAAGAGGACCGGTTTGCCCTGCGCCGCCACCTCCGCGAGGAAGCTGCGGGCGTCATTGAGGAGTTTCTCGGTCTTTTCGAGGTCGATGATATAGATACCGCTCTTCTCGCCGAAGATGAACGGCTTCATCTTCGGGTTCCATCGTCTGGTCTGGTGGCCGAAGTGGACACCCGCCTCCAGTAACTTCTTGATCGTCTCTGTGGTCAACGGTGTTTCTCCTTTCCTTTTAAAAGGCCGATACGAATTTCCTAATATATCATAAAAACGCGTAAATTCAACTAAAATTTGTCTCGCCACGGGTCCCGGCGGACCCTGCCGCGGTCTGCGGCGGACGTCCGCCTTCACACCTGAAACTGTATGTCGTAAAGGCGCTTATACACGCCGCCGGCCACCAGGAGTTCTTCATGGGTCCCCTCCTCCACGATGCACCCTTCGTTGAGCACCATGATCTTGGAGGCATGCTTGACGGTCGACAGACGGTGGGCGATGACAAAGACGGTCCGGCCCGCCATCAGGCCGTTCAGGGCCTCCTGGACGAGCCGCTCGGAGTGCGTGTCGAGCTGAGACGTCGCCTCGTCCAGAATCAAGAGGGGCGGGTTCTTCAGGATGGCCCGGGCGATGGCCAGGCGCTGGCGTTCGCCGCCCGACAGCTTCACCCCCCGGTCGCCGATAAAGGTGTCGTACCCCTGGGACAGGGCCGTGATGAACTCGTGGGCGTTGGCCTTTTTCGCCGCTTCCTTGATTTCATCAAAGCTCGCCTCGCGACGGCCGTAGGCGATATTGTCCCGGACGGAGTCGTTGAAGAGGATCGTCTCCTGAGAGACCATGGCGATCTTACTGCGCAGGGACGCGACGTTGAACGACCGGATGTCCCGGCCGTCGATGAGGATGGCGCCCTTCTGCGGGTCGTAAAAACGCGGGATAAGATCCACGAGCGTGCTCTTGCCGGCGCCGCTGGGCCCGACGATGGCCACGACCTCACCCTTGCGGCACCTGAGATGGATACCCCGCAGAACCTCCGCCTCCTCATAGCGGAACCAGACGTCCGAAAACTCTATGCCTTCCTTGATCTCCTCGAGCTCCCACGCCGTCTTGTCCTCGCGGATCTTGGTCTGTGTCTCGAAGACCTCGTAGATCCTCGTCGAGGCCGCGAAGGCCTTCTGCATGATGGAGGCGACGCTGCTCAGTCTCTTGAAGGGGCGGATCATCATCATGACCGACCCCAGGAACAGACCGAAGACGCCGAAGGACAAGACCCCGTCGATGACCTGGCGGCCGATGTAGAGCAGAATGAAAACCCCGCCGAGGGAGCCGATGAACTCCGTCGTCGGCCCCAGGACCAGGGTCCGCCGGATCGACTTCATGTTGAGCCGGTAATAGGCCTGGTTGTTGCGGCCGAACTTGTCGGTTTCGTACTTCTCCGCGCCGAAGGCCCGCACGATGCGCACGCCCGTGATCGTCTCCACTAAGAGCGAGTTGATATCCGCCATCTTCTCCTGTGTCTCCCTGCTGATCTTGCGCAGGCGCCTTCCGACGAGGACGATGGGCGTGGAGATGAACGGGATCATGAGGATGGCGACGATGGCCAGCCGCCAGTAGATGAAGATGATGATGCACGAGAAGAGCAGGATCTGGAGCGACTGATAGACGAGATCCGTAAAGCCTGAGGAGACGGCGTTCTCGACCATCGCCACGTCATTGGTGATGCGCGAGATGAGCTCACCGCTGCGTTTTCGGGAGAAATAGTCAAGGTCCAGACTCTGAAACTTGTTATAAAGTTTGAGACGGATGTCCCGCATGACACGCTGGCCCACGTCCGACATGAGCGAAGACTGCAGAAAGGTGAAGAGGCTCTTGAAAAAGAACATCCCGATAAGGAAGAAGGCCATGATCTGCAACAGCCTGAGCTGCGGTATGGAGTTGACGCGGGCGATAAAATCCTCGACCACGGAGGGCAGCTCGGTCGGGACCACGATCTTGCCGTTATTAAGGATCTTGTCCGCGAACGGCACGATCATGCCCATCGAAACGCCGTCAAAGAGGGTCGAGACGAGCATACAAAAGACCGCCGCCACCAACACCTTGAGATGGGGCCTTGTGAACCGGAAGAGATCGCGGTAATCCTTGAAGAAATTGGTTTTCATCTCAGGTCGAGACACCAAACCCTTTACATATGAAACTGTTAGGGAAACGTAAGTCGTTAAGTGCCTTATATTATCACATTTGTTGACAGCCCTCAAGGAATTTGTTAAAATCCGTGAGACGCTGCTAACATGGGTCTCGAGAGGGGGAATTATGCCACAGGAGATCAGGGTCGGGGTCATCGGGGCGGGCAGATTGGGCAGCATCCACGCGCGGGTCTACTCGGAACTGCCCCAGGTCAAACTCGTCGGGGTCTGCGACGTCCTGAGCGAACGCGCCCACATTCTCGCCGACGCCCATGGGGCGAGGGTCTTCCAGGACTACAGGGAGCTCCTGCCGCTCGTCGACGCCGTGACCGTGGCCTCCCCCACCAACACGCACTCGGGGATAGCCAAATACGCCATCCGGCACGGCAAGCACGTCCTCATCGAAAAGCCCGTCACCGACGACCTGAGGCAGGCGCGCCAGCTCACCCGCCTGGCCAGGCGGTACAATGTCGTCCTGCAGGTCGGCCACGTGGAGCGCTTCAACAGCGCGTTCCTCGCCACCAAGAAGCTGGCCCACCACCCGCGTTTCATCGAGTGCCACCGCCTGAGCCCCTTCCCGCACCGGTCGCTCGACATCGGCGT
>CAZCSY010000031.1:0-15653 GCA_964501505.1 uncultured Planctomycetia bacterium | reverse complement strand
CCGGTTCTATACTTTATAGCCAGGCTTTTAATGTCTATAATTACCCGAGCTGGCAAAATGGCTATTACGATGGCTACAATCAATGGAAATACATTGATTGGCAGGTTGTGCAGCTTGATACATCTGCCATCAATGGTCTCGATCACGATCTGACGCTTACATTGCTTGCATCTGACTGCGGTTGGGGTGGGCACGGTGGCTATGCTTATCTTGATGGTTTTGGTGAGGCCCCGCCGGAACAAACGACGGGGATTATTCCCGAGCCGACGTCGATGACGCTCATGGGCATTGGTCTGGTTGGCGCCCTGCTGCGCAAGCGCAAGAAATAAAACGAATAATGGGTTCATCGGCCCGGGCGAGGCGGGCTACGCGAGACGCCTCGCAACGCGCCGATGATCATTAGATAAAAATTAAAAAGGAAGGGAGGTGAAAAAATTGAAGAAGTTATTGTTGAGCGTGATTCTAGTGGGGTTAGGGATCGTGTTTTGCGCTTCTCAAGCATTCGCTATTGATACGGGTGTTTTGATTGGCGAAAACTTACGATTCCAATTCCAAAACTGGGATGCGGCGACATTGCATCAGACTGGTTTTATGGGTGGAGCGGATAATAAAGCCGATAGCTACGCCTTGATCACCGTAACGAACATAAACCGAATTTCTGACGGTTTTCCGTTATGGGGAGCGACGACCTCTGATGCACTCACGGGCGTTCTCTACGGTATAGATGACAATGATGTCGTTATAACGGGAGGTGGTACTGGCGCAAGTATTGATTCTGTGGGCGGTTTTGTCGAGATTTATGCAAAACCGTATACACTCAATCCGACTGCCGCTTATGCACCGACCATGCCGATGGCTGATTTGAATCAGCCAACGGATCTGTGGGGAGCGACGGGAACAGCTGCAGAGTTGTGGCTTAAGCTGGAGTTTGTTCCGGGGATCGTGACCGGTGATGCAACAACCACATTCCATGTTGACCAGACCTATCTCACGACACCTATTAAGGGGAGCAGTGGTGGTTACCTTAAGGTGATAGGAGGTAGTGCTGCTGCTATCTTTGATACAAACGCTTGGAGCAGTATTAATCCGGAAGCTGACTTTTTCTTTACGGATGATTTTGATACTGCGAACCTAACGGCAGCGGCTATAGCCAAGGGTTGGACAGTAGGTAGCGGTGGTAACGCACTCGGATCAGCTGTTCCCGAACCGGCTTCCATGGTTCTCATGGGGCTTGGTTTGGCGGGTGCTGTGTTGAGACGTAGGAAAGTGGGTTAAGACCATCCTTCGCTCCGGGTGATGAGCCCGGAGCAAGGATGGGCTTAACTGCGTTGCTTCGGGAGACTGCGTCCTGTGTCACGTGCGCAGGGTCTTTCGGATGCGCTCGTCCCCGCGAGGGGACGGGTAGAACGCGTTCCATGCAATGCAATTAAGCCTATCGTTTACAGTCTCGCAAGAGGGTGTGTAGGTAGGCTTAATTTTGGCATCATTCATATTTTTATCTTGATAGAGGAGAAAGAAAGCGTAAAACAGCAATTCCCCTTCGGTTGAGGTCAAACCTCGGCCGAGGTAACAATCAGGTCTGAACAAGAAAGGCCCGGTTTCGCGTGAGTCGGTTTTCTCACCGAAGCCGGGCTTTTTCTTTTATAGGATAAGGGGGGAAGGCGCAGAGACAGCCTGGGCGGGTGAGTTTTCTAAAGTATTGGTTGAAAATTCTCAAATTAAAGGTAGCGGAACTTGCGCTCGTAGTCGAGCGCCATCCCGTAGGGGAAATCCCGGTAAGGGTAGAGGATGATCTCCGAGCCGGGCAGATGGCGCAGGATCACCTCGCGGATGCGCTGTTCGAGGCGGTGGGGGTCGTTGCAGCGGGGTTTGGATTGGATCTCGATGCGCAGGCCTCCCGATTTGGCGCAGGAGAGCCGGAAGTATCCGGTGACGCCCGAGGCGATGGAGAAGTCTTCGTAGAGGATCTCGCGCAGCTGCTCCGGCCGGACCATCGTCTGCCGGTCCGCGAGCTCGAGCTTGTCCCGGCCCCACACCGCGACCAGGGGCAGCCGGATCCTCGGGATGAAAGCTCCGTAGTTCAGGGATTCGAGCGTTTCCTTGAGTTTGTTGAAAGGGATGACCAGGCCTTCGTCCCGGATGTTGTAGCGGACAAGGGGGAGGATGACGTTTTTCTCGACGTTCGTCAGGATGATGGGCGAGCCGCCGTCCCGGGTCAGCACGTTTTCGGCATACAGGCGCATGGGGTTGTAATAGAAGAGGGCCGGCAGAAGGTGGAGTTCCCGGCCGATCAGGGCCTCCTTGAGTTTTGGGTCGCGCTGGAGGAGCCGGCGCAGGCGGATGAGGTCCCGGGTCTCATAAAAGAGGTTGAGGCCGAACTCGGCCACGCCGAAAGAGGAGCCGATGAGCCGCGCGTCGGAGGGCTCGTCGGGGTTGATGCCGAGGATGCCGGCCAGGTAACTGCGCAGATTTTCGGACAGGAGTTCTTCTCCGACGACCACGTGCATCGGGACCCGTTTCCAGTCGATTCCCTCTTCCAGCCCGTCTTCGAGGATCCGTTTGGCGAAGGCGTTCATGGTCACGAGGACGATCTGGTCATAGGTTCCGGCAAAGCTCCTGATGAGTCCGAGGACGATGTCGCTGCGCACGCTGGTGTCGGCGATGGTGACGAGCTCGGAGTGCACGCGCACGCCCATGGGCAGGGCGTTGATGAGGAGGGTGCGCCGGTTTGTGACCTCGAAGATGTAGTCGAGCATGAAGTCGATGGCTTCCTGGTTTTTCTTGAGTTCGGCGCGGGTCGTCAGGCCGTAGGAAAAGAAGCCCGTGTGGCCGGAGGAGGCGACGATGCTCCTGATGTTCTTGAGCTCGGCAGGCAGGCACAGCGCCCTGACGTCGTCGCGGTGGACCTTGAACGTTCTGTCCTTGTTGAGCAGGGGCACGCGCGCCCGGAAGTCTTCGATCGTCCGGATGGTGTCGGGGTCGACGTCGTGCTCTTTCAGGA
Source organism: uncultured Planctomycetia bacterium (assembly GCA_964501505.1). Taxonomy (GTDB): domain Bacteria; phylum Omnitrophota; class Gorgyraeia; order Velamenicoccales; family Velamenicoccaceae; genus CAZCSY01. The sequence goes on along the minus strand of CAZCSY010000031.1, from coordinate 12,652 downwards.
AGTCGCGGTAGGCCGGGATCCTGGCGGCGGCGCGCCGGAAGGTCGCCAGGGCGTGCTCTTCCGATATGCGCGTCAGGCGCTGCGGTTCCATGGCCGCCAGCATCTGGATGGTCAGGTATTTTTTAGCCCGCTTGAACATAAATAAATAGTGTCGTTTCTGCGTAACGCATTTACAATGAAAAAGTTACGAATAAATTCGACTATATCATGGAATTCGAAAACGTTAATTTCCTATTTCATGGTGATTATGTAGGATGTCGTCGCTGAATTTAGTTCTAACTTTTTATGCAGCAAAGAGTTATGCAGAAACGACACTATTTTTACTATTTTTAAAAGAAAAGTTTTGTTTCTACATAAAAGAGGTTCTCGTGGTCGGCGAATTCGTTGCCGGCCTTCTCGACGAAGAGCTGGGCGCCGCACGCGACGTCAAGGTTCTCGCGGACGTTGTAGCGTATTTCCGGGTTCAGGAAGGCGCTCTCTGTGTCCAGGTCGCAGATAGCGGTCCCTTTGAGCTTGATGAGGGGCGTCAGTTCGTAGGTGGCCATGATGCCGATGAGGTTCTTTTCAAGCGAGAGCCGGCGGCGCTGTTCGGTCAGCGAGCCGGAGAAGGCGCCGGTATCGCCGTTGGCCAGGCCGTTGTAAAAGTACTCGGCCGCCACGTAGGTCTTGGTGCCGAAGTTATAGTCGCACCCCAGGGCGACCCGCAGCCCCTCGTCGCCGCCGTTTTTCGTGTAGGTGAACTCGCCGCGGAACCCCGCGTCCTTGAGGTAGCCGTCCCATCCCAGGCCGAAGACCAGGTCGTCCTGATGGTCGGCCGCAATGACGGAAAGGTCATAGGTCCCGATCTTCTTGTAGCCGCGGATGCCGAAGCTCGTGCTTTCTTCGTTTTCTCCTGGGCCGAAGACGAAGCTCAGGCTCGAGAACTCACCGCCGAAGAGCTCGACGTTGAACCCGTCAAAGCCCACGCGCTCCTGGGGTTCGATATCCGAAGGGAGCGGCTGGTTGAAGATGTCCAGCGGGCTGTAGAAGCGCATCCGGCCCCAGTCCACGAGCTGTTTACCCATCGTCACGCGGAAATCTTCTCCGTGGCAGGTGAGGAAGGCGCGATACACCGCGTGGCGGAAGAAGATGTGGTCCCTGTCCGTGACGGTCTTGTCCGTGTCCCAGAAGGCGAGGTCCTTGTAGTCTTTCTGGCGCAGGAGAGCGAACTCCGGCGTGTGGGCGAAGTCGTGGAGCAGGAGCTCGTTATCGACGGTGATCTGGGCGTCCCAGTGGGCGTTCAGCTGCGGTTCCCAGGTGAGGCGGCCCCGCTGGAGGACGCTGAAGAAGCCTTCCTTGGTCCCGGCCGTCCTGGAGAAGGAGGCGAGCATCTTGTAATAGCCGGAGAAACGGTTGAGGATGGTTTCGGAGGCCGCATCGACGGTCGAACACCATCCGGAGACCGGAACGGCCAAAAAAAGAAGGAGGCAGACGGCCGCAAGGCATCCGTAGGGGTTCGCGACCTGTTTTCTCGTAAGGCGCTGTGTCTGACGGGAAAGAGTTTCCATGATCTATGCCTCGATGCGGCCGTCGTGGAGCTTGATGAGGGTCGCGGCCTTATCCATGACCATCCTGTCGTGCGTGGAGAAGATGAAGGTCATGTTTAGGTTCTTGTTCATGTGGAACATGAGGTCCATCAGGTCTTCGCCTGTGTGCGAGTCGAGGTTCGCGGTGGGCTCGTCGGCGAGGATGATCTTGGGATGCGCCAGGATCGCGCGCGCGACCGCGACGCGTTGCTGCTGGCCGCCGCTCAGCTGCGCGGGCTTGCGCCCGGTGCAGCCCTCCAGGCCCAGGTCTTTCAGGATGCTGATGGCGTCGTGTTCCCGGTGCTGCCGTGTCGCGCCCTGCAGGAAGGCCACGTATTCGGTGTTCTCCAGGGCCGTCAGGGTCGGGATGAGGTTGTAGGCCTGAAAGACAAAGCCGATCTTCTTGAGGCGGAACTCCGCCAGCTGCACCTGGTTGAGCTTGTTGACGTAGACGCCGTCGACCATGATGTCGCCGCTCGTCGGATAGTCGAGCCCGCCGATGAGGTTCAGGAGCGTCGTCTTTCCCGAGCCCGATGGCCCCGCGATCGCCACGAAGTCGCCTTCGTTGATATTCAGGCTGATCCCATCGAGCGCCTTGGTCTCGATCGTCGAGCCCTTGGGACGGTACGTGCGCGAAACGTTGGTGACTTCGACGACTAAGCTCATGCTTTCCTTAGAAAGTGGAACAAAGAGCCTGGCTCTTTGTTCCACTTTTTCATCCGGCGAGGGCGTCGACCGGCTTGAGCCGGGCGGCGCGGTGCGCCGGCACCATCGAAACGGCGACGCTCACCATCAGGACCACGCCGACGTATAATCCCACCGACGCGAGGTCGGTCTTCGGATGAATGACCGAGCCGATGTAAAAACTGTTGAGGGCGTCCGAGATGGCCGATAGGTCGATGCCGCGGGCACCGAAGAATCGCGACAGGCCCCAGCCGGCCAGACCCCCGGCCAGGGCGCCGACCGAGCCCAGGATGAACGACTCCATCGCCACGAGAAAGACGATCTGGTCGGGCCGGGTGCCCAGGGCCGCCATGATCCCGAATTCGCGCTTGCGCTCCAGGACGCTCATGAGGATCGTGTTGAGGATGCCCGTCGAGACGATGAGGAGCACGATGACCAGGATCAGGCCCGTGAAGACCTGGTCGAACTGCATCCACTGATACGTCATCGGCGATATCTCTTTCCAGCTCAGGACCTCGAATTGCTGGCCGTCTATTTTGTCGCGCAGGGCCTTGACGGTCCGGTCGACCTCTTCCAGGGATGTGGCCTTGATGGCGATCTCGGAGATCTTCTTGTTCAGGACGAGGAGGTCCTGGGCCGCGCTCAGGGTGATGACGGCGAGGCTTTTGTTGACCTCTTCGCCGCCCGCATCCAGGAGACCCGCGACCGTAAAGGCGCTGGCCGATAAGCTGCCGTCCGCGCCCTGGCTCATGACGACGATTTTGTCGTCAAGCCCGACGTTCAGGTTTTCGGCGAGCTGCTCGCCGATGACGATCTTCTCGTCGTCGCCTTCTTCCAGCCAGCGGCCGGCGCGCACGCGCTCGTGCAGGGTCGACAGGTGCCTTTCGTTGATGGGGTCTATTCCCATCAGGAGGACGCCGGCCGAGTTCTCGGCCGAGGAGACGAGCGCGAAGTCTTTGACGCGCGGGGCCCAGGCTTTGACGGTGGCGACGTCGAGGAGCGAACGGGCCAGGCTGTAGGGGTTGTTGATGCTTTTGTCCAGGCCCATGTTTTTCTGAAAGCCCAGCTTGTGGATCTGGATGTGGCCGATCAAAAGATCCGTGTAGTTGGTGACCATCTGGTGGTCGGCGCCGGTGACGAAGCTCTTGAGGAAGATGAGGGCGGCCAGGCCGAAGGCCACGGCGCCGATCGTAATGAGCGAGCGGGCGGGGTTGCGAACGACGTTGCGCCAGGCGATGCGGGTGAAGGTCGTCATAACCGTTTGCGTTCCTTGGGTCGGGAGGGCCTCTCGGCCAACGCGACCGATTTGCTAATTCTTGATGTTCTGCAGGGTGAAGACGCCGTCGTCAATAGGTTCATTATATACCAGGTCGTCGCTGACTTCAATCATGGTGCGGCGGCCCGGTTGTACCTCGGAGACCATCTCCCAGCGCGTGGGGATGAGGCGGCCGCCGACCCGGTGCACGTCGCGGTAGGAGAGGACCTTGATGAGTTCGTCGTCCTTACCGTAGAACTCGTCGCGCACAGGGACGAAGGTCTGTGTGTCGATCACCATCACGCGCCGCTTCCAGACCACGCCGGCGCGGGGCTTGGGCGTGAGCTGGATGCGCACGAGGGGTCTGTCGTTAATGGTCTTCCTGGCGATGATGACGTGGTCGTAGTCTTCGACGATGCTGCTCTCCTTGACGAGGTCGTCGTTCGCGAAGTCGCTGCCCATCCAGGGCTGGAGCATCATGGAGGGCGGGATCTTGATCGTGCGCTCCACCTGGGGCAGGTAGTTCCACATTTCGTTGCCGACGCGCAGCGTGGTGATGCCCTTCTCTTTGGCCGGGGAGAGTATTTTTAAGAGCATCCTGTCGCGCCCCTTGCTCTGGACGCGGATCTCCAGCTGTCGCCGCCAGTTGGGCGTGATGACGGTCATGGTATAGTGGCCCTGTTGTGTGTCCCCGCGCATGAGGTCATCTGAGCGCTTGACGATTTCTTTGGCGCTTTGTTCTTCCTGAGTCTGCGCAGGGGCCGCAGGGGCGGCCGCAGGTGAGGTCCCTCGTGCCTGAACCGGGGAACACAGGAGGAGGGTCAGGATAAGGGAGAGGAGGGCGCTGTTTTTCATCGGTCTTCTGTGATCATAAGAAATGACCTCGCCACAGGCGGGGTCCATTGAGGCAGCACGGAGTTGACCGAGGTCTTTCATATAACCCATTATACCATTATATTTTGTCGTGTTAAAAAGTCAAGTTGACCAATCAGTTGGAGTGTGGTATTTTAGGTATGAATATGTTCGATTCAAAAGGCATGTTTTTCAGAAGAATCGACTCGCCTGAGCTCCTTGAGGACGTCTTCAGGCTGCGGTATCAGGTCTACTGCAAAGAGCGGCAGTTTTTAAGCGAGTCGGAGTATCCGTACGGTGCCGAGAAGGACGCGTTTGACGATTTTGCCATCCACTTCGGCGCCTTTGACCAGGCGGGCATGCTGGTTGGCGCCGTTCGTCTGATCCTGCCGGAGAGCCCCGTCTTTCCGATCGAAGAGCGCATCCCGACCCTCACCCTGGGGGAGGGTCTGCCTTTACGCGGAGAGTGTGCCGAGATCTCGCGCCTGACGATCAGTAAGGAGTTCCGCTGGGGTCTGTCTTCAGGGGGACCCGGCGGGCATGCGGCCTTTGCGTCGAGGCCCAGCAGTATCATGCGCAAGGTCAGCCCAGTCACCCTGGGGTTGTGCCACCTCATGTACGTGGAGTGCCTCGAGCAGCAGATCGGTTATTGCCTCGCCCTGATGGAGCGGCCGCTGCAGCTCTTGCTCAGGCTCCACGGGTTCGTCTTCCGCCAGGTCGGCCCCGAGATCGACTACTTCGGCCGGGTCATGCCCTACATGATCGACGTCAGCACCATGGACCGCCACGAGCTCTTCTACAGCCAGCCCTTCGGTTTCGAGGAAGTCCAGCAATGACGACACAGCCGGCTGAGATGTTTGAATTCCGGCGCATCGCCTCGCCCGAGACGATGGAGGAGGCCTACCGGTTGCGGTATCAGGTCTACTGCAACGAGTGCCACTTCATCGATCCCAAGGATTATCCCGACGGCATCGAGACCGACCAGTACGACAGGCATTCGGTGCACTTCGGCGCCTATGACCTCGAGGGGCGCCTCGTCGGCTCCGTGCGCCTGATCCTGTCGTCCTGCGGGAGGTTCCCTATCGAGGAGCACTGCCCGGTGCTGGACGTCGACCCGCTCAAGGTATCCCCGCGAAAGAGCGCCGAGATCTCGCGCCTGACGATCAGCAAGCTCTACCGCCGCAGGGCTCAGGACGGTCTTTACTATGAACCCCGGGTGGAGGACGTGGAGGTCATGGACAAGGGGCAGTATTTCATGCGCCGCGTGCGGCCGATGGCCTTCGGGCTGTACCGGGAGATGTACCATGAGTCCAAGCGCCTGGGCGTCCGCTACTGGTATGCCCTCATGGAAAAGACCCTGCGCACCCTCCTGAAGATCCACGGTTTTGTCTTCAATCCGATCGGGCCCGAAGTGGATTTCTACGGTCTCGTCACGCCATACCTCGCGGACATCGTAGAGCTTGAAAAGAACGTCCACGAAAAGTTCCCGCGTTTCTACGACTACTTCATGGAGCATCTGGAACCGCAGTTGCAGCCGAAGCTCTGAACATCACCAGGGCTTAGCCTTGGCGTTGCTTGAGGCCTCGCCTCGAACAGCGGGCCAAGCGAGGTTGTTGGAGCACAGACTTCGGACAAGAGGTGTCCTTACCGTCATGGCCTCCAATATCTTCCAGGCTTTCGAAGAGAGCTGCCGGGCGCATCCCGCCGCCGTCGCCCTCAAACTCAAAAAACAGGAAGGATACGAGACGCTGACCTATGGCCAGCTCCTGGAGCGCGTGCGCGGCCTGCGTGCCGTCTTTTGGCGCCGGGGCATCAAGGCGGGCGACCGCGTGGCGCTCCTGTTGAGCAACGGCCCGGACTGGCCGGCGGCCTTCTTTGCGGCGATGTCCCTTCAGGCCGTGGCCGTGCCCATCGACGCGCAGCTGTCTCCTCAGGAGGTCAGCGAGATCGTGGGGCACGCCCACGTCAAGCTTTTGGTGACGCAGGAGAAGTTCGGCGTGGCCCTGAGCGAGATCCTGGGAAACGTCTCGGTCGAGGTGCCTTTTTTTGTCGACATGCCGTGGGAAGAGCTGGCCGGGGAGGCCGTCGGGCCGCCGCCGGCCGCGGATTACGGGGCGCACAAGCTCGCAGCGCTCTTTTACACGTCGGGCACGACATCGGCGCACAAGGCCGTGATGCTGACGCACGCGAACATCCTTGCGAACGTCGCCTCCATCCGCGGCGTCCATCTCCTGCGCTCCGACGATGTCATCCTTTCGGTCTTGCCCCTCCACCACACGTATCCTTTTATGATCACGTGTCTCGTGCCGCTCCTGGGCGGCGCCACGACGGTCTACCTGCAGAGTCTGATGCACCACGAGATCTTCGCGGCGCTCCAGGAGAACCGCGTCACCGTCTTCGTGGGCGTGCCCCAGCTCTACGCGCTCATCGCGCGCACCATCGCGGAGCGCATCAAGAAGTTCGGCGGTCTCGTCAAGTGGTCGGTGGACCGCGCGATGGACGCCTGCGTGTTCTTCTCGCGCCTGAGCGGCCGCAACGTCACCAAGACCCTGATGCGCAAGCTCCACGAGACGATGGGCGGCCACCTGAGATTCATGGCGAGCGGCGGCGCCAAGCTTGAGCCGGAGGTCGCGCGCAGTTTCTTCCGCTGGGGCCTGCCGATCGTCGAGGGCTACGGCCTGACGGAGACGGCGCCCGTCGTGACCTTCAATCCGATGAACGTCGCCAAGTACGACTCGGTGGGCAAGGTCTTGCCGGGCGTGACGGTGAAGGTCGTCGAGCGCGGGCAAGACGGGTACGGTGAGCTCGCGGTGCGCGGCGACAACGTGATGCTCGGTTACTACCGTGCGCCGGCGCTGACGAAAAAGGTCCTGAAAAACGGATGGTTCTTCACCGGGGACCTGGGCACCCTCGATAAGGAGGGCTACGTCTACGTGACGGGCCGCAAGAACGAGATCATCGTCCTGCCGAACGGCAAGAAGCTCAATCCCGAAGAGGTCGAGGCCCGCTACGGGGCGAGCCCCTATATCAAGGAGCTGTGCGTCCTGTATCCGCATAGCGGCGGGGAGGAGGGGCACCTGGTTGCGGTCATCGTTCCCGATGAAGATCTCCTGCGCGCGCACAAACACGTCAACATCGGCTTCAAGATCCGCTGGGAGCTCGATACCTATTCTCAGAAACTGCCCGCCTACAAGCGCATCCACGGTTTTGTCCTGACGCCGGAGTCGCTGCCGCGCACGCGTCTGGGCAAACTCATCCGTTATCAGATCGAAGAGAAGCACGCGGCCGGCGGGTACATGGAAAACATCAAAGAGCGTAAAGAGGAGACGCTGACGCCTTTTGAAGAGACGGCCTTGAAGCACCTGGGCCGTCTCCTGAACCGCGAGGTCCACCTGGGCGATCACCTGGAGCTCGATCTGGGGCTGGATTCGTTGGGCCGCATCGAGCTGTTAAGCTCGCTCCAGGAATTGGTCAAGGTCGGCATCGATGATTCGCTGGCCCTCGAGCTCTTCGAGGCGCGCACGGTACGCGACCTCATCAACAAGGCCCACCAGGCCCTGCCGGAAAGCGTCTTTGAGGGCATCATCAAGAGAGAGGAGACCGTCTTCTGGTCTCAGCTCTTGGGAGAACCTCCCGGCGCCGAGAGTCTCGGACGCCTCAAGTTGTCTTTTGACGCCTACGAGCGCGCCATCGCTTATATGATGGCCTGGGGCCTCAAGCTCCTGATACGCGTCTTCTTCTTGGTGCGCGTCAACAACAAGGAGCGCGTCCCGGAAAAGGGTCCCACCATCGTGGTTTCCAACCACGTCTCTTTCATCGACGCCTTTTATCTCTTGTGCGCGATGCCCAACCGTATGATCCTCAATACCTACTTTGTCGGCTTCGGCGCGATCTTCAACAAGCCCCTGGTCGCCTGGGCCGTGCGCTTCTGCCGGCTGATCCCCATCGATATAAATATCGACATGGCCGAGACGTTGCGCGTCTGCTGCTACCTCCTGGCAAAAGGGAAGAACGTCGTTTACTTTCCCGAGGGTCAGCGTTCGGGTGACGGCAGGATCAAGGAGTTCCGCAAGGGCGTGGGCATCCTCATCAAGGAGTCCGGCGCCCGCGTCCTGCCCTTTTATCTTGAAGGGGTCTTTAAGGTCTGGCCGCGCAGCCGGCCCCTGCCCCTGCCCGGCCGGGTGAGAGTCCACGTGGGCCCCCTCGTCGACCCGCAGGCCCTGGGCCTGGGGGTCTCCGGAGATCCCTATGCCGCCGTCGCCAAGGGCCTCCAGAAGCGCGTTGCGGAGCTCATCCCCGATAACGAGTGACGGCTTCGTCCCCTCACAGCCAACCTTTTCTAACCCTTTAAATTATAGACAGTTTTGCTCTTGACAAAATCGTAATCATATGTTATATTTTTGCTCCTTACCTAATATTAGAGGGGTCTCACTCTTTAACGGAGCGCATGACACCATCCTCAGAGATTAAAGGAAAAAAGATCAGTGTCGTCGCGGTCTGGAGAACGGCGATCAATCTCGTCGTTTCTGAGCCGCGGGTCCTCGTCCCCTTCGCCGTCATGGCGGCGGTCGAGATCGTCCAGCTCTTCATCCTGGCCAACAGTCCTCACTTTCCCGTCAACAAGATCATGGCGCCGCTCATCCAGCGCATCTGGGGCGGCGTTTTTCTTCACTATCCCTATAACTACGAGTTGCTGCCGCGGCTCGTGTATTATGCCAAGATGGCCGCGGGGATCTTTATCGGCGGGGTGACGACCGCCATGGCGTGCCTGATCGTCCTGCAGGCGGAAAAAGACAGGAAGGTCTCGCTCAGAAAGGCCCTGCGTCAATCCATGGGGCGCTACGTGTCCCTCTTTTTATTGATGTTCCTCTTATACGTCGCGGTGCACTACGCGATGAAACAGCCGCAGTTGCTCCTGACCGTGCTCTTCCGCGGCAAGACGAAACTCCTGTTTCTGGGCCCGCGGCCGTGGTTCGAGGTGATCCTGCCCACGCTTCTCTTCTTGATCGCCATCATCCTCCAGGGCCTCTTCGTTTACTCCATCCCGTTCATCGTCATCAAAGGCAGAAAGTTCCTCTCGGCCCTGTGGGGCGGCGTGGTCTTATTCGCGAAGAACGCCCTGCGGACGCTCGTCCTGGTGGGCGTGCCGATGGTCCTGTATGTCCCCGTGACGATCGTGCGCAGCAACATCAACGTCCTGGCCGACAAGTTCGGCCCCGAGTCTATCGTCTTCGTCCTGCTTATCAGCGTTCTGATTGCGACCGTCATCGTGGACGGGCTGGTGACGATAGCCACGGCTCTCTTCTTTATCGAGGCGACGGATGCGTAAACTCTTAACGATCCTCTTGGCGCTATCGGTGATGGGACTCTTGGGCTGCGAGAGTCGGAGCTTCAAGGCCGAGCGCAAGATGTACAAGGCGCACAAGCTCGCCGAAAAGGTCTTCAAGAATCCCGGGTCCACGCCGCCGATGCAGTTCGATCAGGCGATCGAGGCCTACCGCAAGATTGCCTCCGAGTATCGGGGTTCGGTCCTCGAGGTGCAGGCGGAGTTCAGCATCGGCCATCTGTATCTCGTGCGCGGCAATTTTGACGAGGCGCGGGCGCAGTACAGGAAGATGACGCTTGATTGCGAAAAGAAAGGCAACCTCTGCGCCGAGGCGCACTTTGCCATCGGCAATACCTATGAAATGGAGCAGCGCTGGCCGCAGGCGGAGGCCGAGTACAAGTTCATCATGAAGACCTTTCCGTTTTCGGTCAAGAGCCTCGATCTGCCGCTCTACATAATCCGTCACTACCTGAAGGAGAAGGCGACGCCGGAGAAGGTCGGGGCGGCCGTCGACCAGGCCGTGGCGTACTACACCAACCTGAAGGTCGATACCGAACAAGAAAAGGGAGATTTTGTTTTGCAGGGGCTGGTGTCGCGTTCCTATATGGAGGGGCAGAGGTGGCTGGATGCCCTCGACAGCCTTGACAAGCTGACGCGTGATTATCCGGACTTCAATCCTGAAGAGGCGCTGTGGGTAAAGGCGCTCATCTACGCCAACAAGCTCAGGGACAAGGAGAAGGCGAAGGAGGAATTGCAGAAGATCGTCTCCGACTATCCCGAATCCAAGCTCGCCCAGAAAGCCACCATCATCATCGAGAGAATGTAGCCGGGGGTACGAAAAATTGGGGGTTCGTATGACAAAGGTGAATTTATCGGAACTTAATAAAAATCTTTTGAATGACACGCTCATGCGCTTAAGGATGCTTCTGCAGGCCGAGACCGCATCGCTCTTCGTTTTTGACGGCGAACGCCAGGAATTGGTCCTGAACGCCGTCCTGAACGAGAAGAAGGTCCAGTTCACCGGCATGCGCCAGCGCCTGGGCGACGGCATCGCCGGGAGCGTCGCGAACCGGCGCGAGGCGGTCCTGGTCAAGGATATCCGCAAAGATCCCCGCTTCAGTCCCCAGCCGTTTCACCGTTACCTGACGAATTCATTTATCTGCGTGCCGTTGACGAGTCCCGAGGGTTTGCTCGGCGTCGTGAACATCTCGGATAAGAAGACGGGCCATTCCTTTTCCGACGAAGATTTTGAGCTGGCGTGTCTGGTGAGCCGGCTGATGGCGCAGGTCATCGAGGGGGAGCTGTGTTGCGGCAAGCTCGCCGGGGAGATCACGGCGCTCAAGGACGAAAAGGAGAAGAGCCGGCAGGAGCGGTTCTTTTTGGAGAAGTTTGCGTCCCTGGGGCGTCTCGCCGGCGGTATCGTGCACGAGATCAACAATCCGCTGGACGCCGTGATGCGCTACACGAATCTGTTGATCGAGAAAGACCCCGAGAAGAGCGTCGCCCGGGAGTATCTCGATGAGATCAGGGTCGGCTTGACGAGGATGAACAAGATCACCCGTTCGCTCCTGGAATTTTCCCAGCAGCTTAGGGACGGCGGGCGGCGCGAGGTCGTCGACGTCAACGCGGCGGTCGAGGAGGCGTTGTCGCTCTTCCGCCACGGCCTGTTCGCGGGCAACGTGCGGATCCAGAAGGAGTACGACGAGCTCTTGCCCCGCATCCAGGACAAGGGGCTTTGCCGCGTCTTTTCGAACATGATCAAGAACGCCTTTGACGCCATGCCCGAGGGTGGGACGCTGACGATCAGGACGGTCCGCGACAACGGGCACATCCTTATTGCGTTCCGCGACACCGGCATGGGCATGGACCAGGAGGAGCAGGAGAAGATCTTCACGCCGTTTTACACGACCAAGCCGATCGGCAAGGGCGTGGGCCTGGGGTTGCCGATCTGTTTCGAAGTCGTCCAGCGCTACGGCGGCAGGATCGACGTCGAGAGCGTGCCGGGGCTGGGTACGACCTTTTCGGTCCGCCTGCCTCTGGCGTTGGCGGCGGTGCACAGTTAATTTTTCGAAACCCCGTTTCGAAACCCCGTTTCCAAACGGGGCTTGGAAACGGGGTTTCGAGGTCATACGATGAGCCAAAACGGTGTCCGCATATTGGTGGTTGACGACGACGCGCTCGTGCGACGTTCGCTGTGCGAGGTCCTGTCTTTTGAGGGGTACGCGTGCAGCAGCGCCGAGGAGGGGGCCGAGGCGCTCAAACGCCTCAAGGAGATCCCTTACGACATCCTCATCTCGGACATGAAGATGCCGCGTATGAGCGGCCTGGACCTCCTGAGGGCGGTGAAGACGCAGTTCCCGGGCGTCAACGTCATCATGGTGACGGGTTTCGGCAGCATCGACACGGCGGTGGCGGCGATGCGGCTGGGCGCGGTCGATTACATCACCAAGCCCATCATCGACGACGAGATCAAGATGGTCATCAGCCGGATTGCCGAGAAGAAGAAGCTCACCGATGAAAACGCGTACCTGCGCACGAAGGTGGAGAGTGTCCAGCGTCAGAAGTGCTGCGATATCATCGGAAAGAGCGTGAAGATGCAGAAGATCTACGACCTGATCGGGGTCGTCGCCGACACGCAGACCACGGTCCTAATCAGCGGCGAGAGCGGCACCGGCAAGCGGCTGGTCGCCCACGCTATCCACCTCAGCGCGCCGGGTGCCGGACAGCGGCCTTTCGTCGAGGTGAGCTGCGGGGCCCTGCCCGAGACGTTGCTCGAGGGCGAGCTCTTCGGCCACGTGAAGGGTGCTTTTACCGGCGCCATCAGGGACCGTGTGGGCCGTTTCGAGTCTGCGGAGGGCGGGACGATCTTTTTGGACGAGATCGACGCCTTCACGCCTGCGTTGCAGGTCAAGCTTCTGCGCGTCCTGCAGGAGGGGGAGTTCGAGCGCGTCGGCGAGACCAAGACGCGCA